>JAGRJX010000252.1 GCA_020442545.1 Lysobacterales bacterium | reverse complement strand
CCTGTCGGCGATGCTGGCCAAGCGCCTTGGCTGCCAGCGGGTGGTATCGCTGATCAACCGGCCGGCCTATGCCGAGCTGGTCGAAGGCACCAGCATCGACATCGCGGTGAGTCCGCAACAGGTCACGCTGGGCGCGCTGCTGACCCACATCCGACAAGGCACCATGGTTCGCGTGCATTCACTGCGCCGCGGTGCTGCAGAGGCAATCGAGGCGGTGGCGCTGGGTGACCGCCGGACGTCGAAGGTGATCGGTCGTTCGCTGGACGAACTGGAGCTGCCCGAGGCGGCGACCATCGGCGGCGTGGTGCGAGGCGAAAAGCTGCTGATCGCGCATCATGACGTGGTCATCGAGCCCAACGATCATGTGATCGTGTTCCTGCTCGACAAGCGCCAGCTGCCGCAGGTCGAAGCCCTGTTCCGTGCTGACGCCACCTGGATCTGACGCGAATAGGGCCTGACCGTGTATTCGATCCGTTTCAAGGCGATCCAGCGCGTCCTCGGTGCGCTGATCGGCATGTCGTCAGTGATCGCGCTACCGCCGATTGCCATTGCCATTGCGCTGGACGAAAGCACCACGCCCGCGTTTGTGGAGAGCTTCCTGCTGAGTGCGATTCTTGGCGGGGCGCTGTGGTTTCCGGTGCGGCGAATCGACTATCAGCTGCGTCTGCGCGACGGTTTCTTCATCGTCACTGCCACCTGGTGCCTGGTCAGCCTGGCAGCCGCGATTCCCTTTGTTTCCGGTCCACCGCACCTGAGCTACGTCGATGCGGTATTCGAGGCGACCTCAGGCATCACCACCACCGGCGCGACGGTGATCATCGGACTGGATGCGCTGCCAAAGAGCATGCTGTTCTACCGGCAAAGCCTCAACTTCATCGGCGGCATGGGGATCGTCATCCTGGCGGTGGCGATCCTCCCGATGCTGAAGATCGGCGGCACCCAGCTGTTCCGCGCCGAGAGCACCGGACCCACCAAGGACACCAAGTTGACCCCACGCGTCGCCGAAACCGCCAAGGCGCTGTGGATCGTCTATCTGGTGATCAACGTCATCTGTGCCGTGGCGTTCTGGCTGGGTGGCATGAGCCTCTTCGACGCCATCTGCCACGCCATGTCTACCGTCGCCACCGGGGGCTTCTCCACCCACGACGCCAGCTTCGGTTATTGGGACAGCTGGCTGCTGGACGCGATCGCGAGCCTGTTCATGCTGATTGGCGGCATCAGTTTCGGTCTGCACTACATGGCCTGGCGTCGTGCCGAGGTCGGTCTGTACTTTCGTGATTCCGAGACCCGTGCATTCCTGCGCATCACCCTGGGTGCGGCCCTGCTGATCATGCTGCTGCTGTGGCTGGGTGGCACCTACGACAATCCCGGAACCGCGCTCAGCCATGCGCTGTTCCAGGTGGTGTCCTGCATCACCACGACCGGCTACTCCACGTCGGGCTTTGATGGCTGGGCGACACCATCACCGGTAATGCTGGTGTTCCTGGCCATCATTGGTGGCTGCTCCGGTTCCACCGCTGGCGGCATCAAGGTGGCGCGGGTATTGATGTTCCTGCGTCAGGGGCTGCGCGAAGTACGGCAACTGGTGCATCCCAAGGGCCAGTTCCTGGTCAAGATGGGCGGCAAGCGCGTGTCCGAACGCGTCGTCTTGTCGGTGGGCGGCTTCATGGCACTGTACACGCTGTGTTTCGGCACCCTGATTCTGATCCTCAATGCCACTGGCCTGGACTTCCGCAGCTCGGTCGGTGCTGTCGTGGCGACCATGGGCAACCTGGGTCCGGGCCTCGGCGAAACCAGCGCCAACTTTATCGCGGTCAACGACTTCGGCACCTGGTTGTGCACCTTCGCGATGATCCTGGGTCGCCTGGAAGTCGTGACCGTGCTGGTGCTGCTGTCGCCGACGTTCTGGCGCGATTGAGTCGCGCAGCCCGGGGCTGCGGTCACCAGTCCAGCGGCGTGCTGGCGATGCCTGCAGCGAGCCGGCGATAGAGCTTGCGGGCGTCGGCTTCGGGCAGGTAGTGCATATCGATGCGCAGACTGCTGCTCAGCGGGTGGGCGCCGGCCGTGTCGACGCGCAGCGTGGCCATGTGGTGACGGCGATCAAACGGGGACTGCAGCAGCTGCACGGCCTGCAGTTTGTTCACCTCGGCAAAACTCTGCTGGCGGTCCAGCCAGCCGCTGCGCCAGCTGACCAGCTGGCCGTTCAGCGCCCAGCCGGATGACTCCGCCCGTCGTCGTGCCGACCACAGCAGCCACGGCACAAGCAGCAGCGGCAACGCACCCGGCGCACCGAAGAGCCAGCACAGCGGGGCGGACACGAGGACAAGCAGCGCCAGTGGCCACTTCACCATGCGCCGCCAGGCGCGCGGGTGGATCGGGTTCCACTCCATGTCATCACAGGCCCGTGCCGGCAGCAGGCGTGCCAGCAGGGCATCGATGGTTGCCGGCGGCGCGATAGGCGCCAGATGGTCAATCGCCGAAGAAGCGCCATCCTCCTGCATGCCAACCGCGGTCTCGACGTGCAGCGACTGCCGGCCCAGCCAGCGCTGCAGCAGCGATTCGCGGCGGTTCCAGAACTGGATGCGCCTGGGCGGTGCGCTGGCCCGCACTCGACTCAGCAGCCCACGCTCGACGCTGAGCCGGTTGCGCTCCAGGCGCAGGGCAAAGCCGTGGTATTGCACAAACGCCAGGGCAATGGACAGCAGGCGCAGCGCGAGCAGTGCCGTCAGCAGCAGCGCGGCAATGGCCAGCAGCCAGCCCAGCCAGCCGACGTGCGCCGCCATGGCGCGACCGAACAGCGCCTGCGCGCCGTCGCCGATCCAGCCGTCGGCGTCGTCCGGCAGCAGTTGCCAGATCGCCGCCGTCGCCGCACCAACCACCACCATTCCGCGGTTGGACACCAGCCCGAGCCGGAACAGTTCGCCGCTGTTCAGTGTCAGCAACGGTGGGCGGGCTTCGACGCCTCTTTCATCCGCTCCGCCCCCACGCTGCTCGTCGACATGGCCCTCGATCAACGCTTCAAGCCCGCGCGCGGCGTCCACAGACAGCACGCGCATGGTCGCCTCCGCGCCGCGGCCGCCGGCCGACTCCAGCCGCACCTCGGCGACGCCAAAGGCGCGATGCAGCACGTTCTGCTTGAGACTGACGTTGCGGATTCGCTGCAGCGGCACATGGCGACGGTTTCGATGCAGGATGCCGGCGCGGATCACCAGCTCATCACCGACCACGCCGTATCGATAGGTGAAGTACTGCACCACCGAGGCGATGGCGATGAATACGCCGGCCAGCAGACCCCAGAACTGCCAGCGGTCGCCACCGCCAAACAGCAGCACCGCCACCAGAGGCAGGGCGACGCTCTGCAGCTGCGCGATCACGGCGAACAGCCACGACCACGGATGCAGGCGATGCGGCAGTGGTGCCGTATCGACATCGGAGGCGGCATCAGTGCCTTTCGCTGTTTGCGGGTCAGACGGCGTCGTCATCGCGATAGCCGTCGGCGTTGTGGCCATGGCCGTGATTCAGCAGCGCATCGCGCAAAGCCACGGCATCGGCTTCCAGCAGTCCGTGCAGGGTGACGGCCTCCATCCGCGTGCCGGCGGTATGCACCTTCAGTGAGGCGAGACCAAAATGACGGTCCACCGGGCCGTGATTGACGTCGACGTGCTGCACGCGTGAGCGCGGCACCAGCGTTTCGCTGCGCCAGAACACGCCGCGTCGGACGTGCCAGCCGTCGTCGTCAACGCGGTAGCGCGTGCGTCGCCAGGCAGCGCGCTGCCAGTGCCAGCTCAATGCGGCCCAGCCGAGAATGCCCGACAGTGCCAGTAGCGCACGGAGTCCGAAGCCGATGTGGAGGTTTGCGCCGAGAATCACGCCGAGCAGGACACCGAGCGTCCCGCCCAGCAGCAGCGCGAGGATCAAGCCTCCCAGGCGAGCGCTGCGCAGCGCGGCATCGGGAAGCGGGTGAAAGCCGTCATCATCAACCGGCATTGTCGGGGTCGGTGCGGCTTCGGATCGGGCTTCAATCATGGCGCGAGGATAGCAACCAGTCAGGGACGATTGGCATCGCCGACGCCACCACGACGCACCGGCGGCCGTTCCGTGACCACAGTGACCGCGACCATCTCAATACAGCTTCGGTTCGCCTTCCGGTCGCAGGCTGAAGCGCTTGTAGCTCCATTGATACTGCGCCGGCGCCTGCTCGACGCAGGCCTGCACGCCACGGTTCAGTGCCGCCGTGGCGACGGCAGGGTCGCGGTCGGCAATGGCCGGTTCGGCCGCACGGATGATGATCCGGAAGCGGCCATCGTCTTCGCGTCGGGCGAAGGCAAACAGGACCCTGGCTCCGGTGCGCCGCGCTAGCCGCGGCAGCAGCGTCATGGTCAGCGCGGGAATGCCGAAGAACGGCGCAAATTCCCCTTCGCCGCTCTTGGGCTGCTGATCCGGAAGGATGCCAACCATGCCGCCGTCCTGCAGGCGCCTCAGCAGGGTGCGTACCGCGGCCGGCTCGGCACGTACCTGCTCGACGCCGTCCACGCCGCGGCCGCGCAGCAGCAGGTTTTCCAGCATCGCCTGCCGCGGTGCGCGATAGACGATTGCCAGCGGCGCGCGGCTGGCCAGGTACTGGTTCAGCAGCTCCCAGTTGCCAAGATGCGGTGCGGCGACCAGCACGCCGCGATCTGTCGCGAGGGCGGCATCCAGCAGTTCCTCGCCGTCGACGCCGCCGATCCAGCGCC
>JAGRJX010000251.1 GCA_020442545.1 Lysobacterales bacterium | reverse complement strand
CACCATCAGCTTGGAAGGCTGAGGTTCTACCGTTGAACTACTCCCGCATCGCGGAACAGCACTTGAAACTGGTGGAGGGAGGTGGATTGCTCCGGGCGTCCTGCCCTTCGGCCCTCCGGGCCGCGCCGCCTTCGCGTCGCGCTCCGGATCGCTTCCTGCGATCCGGCCGAACCGGTCTACTGATTTCGGTGGTTCGAACCCACCTCTGCCATGCCGTTTCGTGGTTACTGGAATATGGTGGAGGGAGGTGGATTCGAACCACCGAAGGCGTAAGCCAGCAGATTTACAGTCTGCCCCCGTTGGCCGCTTGGGTATCCCTCCAACAAAGAGCCGCTTATTTTCTGTTGCAGCCAAGGCAAAGTCAACAGCATCAGGCATGTTTTTTGCCTTGACCAGGCAGATCCGGCGTGCGCGCCGCTCAGGAGCCCGGCACTTCGCCCTTGAGCCAGCGATTGCGCTCGTCCTCCAGCGCAAGCGAAAGCTCCTTCATGCGCCCGGCGTAGTCGGCCAGACGCTTCTCGGATTCACTTTCCGGCTGGAATGCCGGCACCGGGCGCGGCTTGCTGTCTTCGTCGATGGCGACGAAGACCATCAGGCACTGCGTGGTCCGGCCCCAAGTCTCTTCCCGGGTTTCGCGCGAGAACACCTCGACGGCAATATGCATGCTGGTGCGGCCGGTCATGACGACCTTGGCGCGCACCTCCACCAGCTGGCCAATGGAGATCGGCCGCTCGAACTGGATGCCGCCCACATAGGCGGTCACCGCATAGCTGCCGCTCCAGCCGGTGGCACAGGCGTAGCCAGCCAGATCGATCCACTTCATGACCGCGCCACCAAACATCTTGCCGCCAAAATTGACGTCGGTCGGCTCGGCGAGGAAACGCAGGGTGACGTCACGCTGGGTACCGGGCATCGTGGTCTCCGAATCGGGAATCGGTGCCCAGCCTAAGCGCTGACGGCTTTGGCGTCCAAACGTTCGCCGTGCGCTGACCGATCAGACGTTGAACAGGAAATGCAGGACGTCGCCTTCCTTGACGAGGTAGGCCTTGCCCTCCATGCGCAGGCGCCCCGCTTCCTTGCAGCCTGCTTCGCCGCGGTACTTCACGAAATCATCGTAGGACATGGTTTCGGCACGGATGAAACCGCGCTCGAAGTCGGTATGGATGACGCCCGCAGCCTGCGGTGCGGTCGCGCCCTTTTTCACCGTCCAGGCCCGGACCTCCTTCACCCCGGCCGTAAAGTAGGTCTGCAGGCCCAGCAGCTGGTAACCGGCTCGGATCAAGCGGTTGAGACCCGGCTCTTCCAGACCAAGATCGGCAAGAAATTCATCACGATCCGCATCGTCCAGCTGCGACAGCTCTTCCTCGATGGCGGCACAGACCGGCACGACCTCCGCGCCCTCGGCCTCGGCACGGACGCGCACGGCATCGAGGTGCGGGTTGTTCTCGAAGCCGTCCTCCCGGACGTTGGCGACGTACATCACCGGCTTGAGCGTCAGCAGGAACAGGTCGCGGACTGCGGCGCGTTCATCGTCATCGAGTTCTGCCGTGCGGGCGCAGCGGCCTTCATTGAGCACCGCCTGCAGCTTCTGCAGCACCACCTGCTGGGCGATCGCGTCCTTGTCGCCGGACTTCGCGGTGCGCTGCACGCGGTTCAGCGCCTTCTCGACCGACTCAAGGTCCGCCAGCGCCAGCTCGGTGTCGATGGTGTCGATGTCGGCGATCGGATCGACCTTGCCGGCGACGTGGACGATGTCGCCATGTTCGAAGCAGCGAACCACGTGACAAATGGCATCCACTTCACGGATATGGGCCAGGAACTTGTTGCCCAGACCTTCGCCACGACTGGCGCCGGCGACCAGGCCGGCGATGTCGACGAATTCGATGGAGGTCGGCAGTACGCGCTGCGGGTTGACGATTTCGGCCAGCGCCCCGAGGCGCGGATCCGGCACCGGCACCACGCCGACGTTCGG
>JAGRJX010000250.1 GCA_020442545.1 Lysobacterales bacterium | reverse complement strand
TGAGTGGCTTCAACCTGTTTGCCGATACGCTGCTAGGCAACGAGGCTTGGCGACGCAACTTCAACGTCTACGAGAACACCATTTCCGGCCTGTACGACGCCTGCAAGCCGGAAATCCTCGGCGAACGCGGCCGACCGATGGTCTTCGCCTTCCAGTACCTGCGCGGTGTGATCGACGGCAAGATCGACGACCAGGACATTGATGACCTTCGGCGAAAGATCAGCGATCTGCTCGACATCAGCGTGGTTACCGACGGCGATGCCGTCCGCGAGCCCGAATCGCCGAAGTACGAAATCGTCCAGCGCGGGAAACAATGGGATCTGCGCACGATCGACCCGGACAAGCTGAAGGAAGAGTTCGCCACCAAGCCCTATAAGCACATCGAAATTGAAGACCTTCGGGTGTTCATCAAGCAGAAACTCGAGGAATTGCTCAACCAGAACAGCACTCGCACAGCCTTTGCCCAGCGCTTCGCCGACATCATCGACCGCTACAACTCGGGCAGCGTCAGCGTGGAAGACGCCTATGCCGAACTCACCGCCTACGCGGCTGATCTGGGCAAGGAAGCCGAACGCCATATCCGCGAAGGACTCACCGAGGATGAGCTGGAACTGTTCGATGTCCTGCGGAAGGATGGCCTGACCCGTGCCGAGGAGCAGCAGGTCAAGCTGGCCGCCCAGTCGCTGCTGAAGCGACTGCGGGAAGAAGACCCCCGGGTGCTGGTCGAGGGCTGGTATCGGGACACGCAAAGCCAGCACCGGGTCAAGGCCGCCATGGAGGCCGTTCTGGACGACAAGCTGCCGCAGTCCTACAACCGTGCCGACTTCACTGAACGCTGCTCCAATGTCTTCGAGCTGGTGATGACGCACGCCATCGAGGACGGGCGATCAGCCGCCTGACTAGGCACAGATTTGAACTTTGACGTAGTTGGCGTCGCCAATGACCTCTGTCACTGGAATCCGGGCCGTGCCGGCCCTAGTCTCGCATTCCGGTTTTTTCGTGTGCCGCCTGGCGCTACCCCTGCTCTGGAGTTACGTATGTCCCGCAACCGTCTGCTGCCGCTCGCTGCGGCGCTAGGTCTCGCCCTCGCTGCATCCGCCAATGCGTCCGAGCACGACTGGCTCAAGCCGGCCGACTTCGACAAGGACGCCGCCGCCTGTCAGGACCTGAACCAGCGCGTGAACGGCCCGTGGCTGGCCGCGAACCCGGTTCCTGGCGATCACACCACCTGGGGCACCTTCGAGATCCTCGGCGAGCGTTCGCTGGAAACCCAGCGGGAGATCGTCGAAGCGGCGGCCAAGAGTGACGCCGAGAAAGGCAGCATTAAACAGAAGATCGGTGACCTCTACGGCAGCGGCATGGATGCGGACACGCTGAACAAGGCCGGCGTCGCGCCGCTCAAGCCCTACCTCGCCGAAGTCGACGCCATCGACAGCCCCGCAGCGCTGGGCGAGTGGATCCGTCGCGACTATGGCCGCGGCTTCGGCGGCCTGTTTGGCTTCTTCGGCACGGGTGACTTCAAGGATTCGTCCATGGTCATCGCCTACGCCAGCCAGGGCGGCCTGAGCCTGCCGGAGAAGGCCTATTACCTGGAGGACAAGGAAGATTACGTCAAGATCCGCAAGGCCTTCGTCGAGCATGTGGCCAAGATGCTGGAGCTGGCCGGTGTGTCGGCTGATGACGCCGCCAAGCAGGCCAAGGACGTTCTCGCCTTCGAAACCGAGCTGGCCAAACACTCGCTGTCGCCGATCGAGCTGCGTGATCCGTCGAAGTTCTACAACCCGGTCAGCGTGGCCGATGCCGACAAGATCACCCCGCATTTCTCCTGGAGCGCGTTCTTCGACGCCAACGGCGTGGCGCAGCCGGAAATGTTCTCGCTGGCGCAGCCGGATTTCTTCGCCGCGCTCGACAAGATGATGACCGACACGCCGCTGGGCACCTGGAAGGCCTACCTGCGCTACAACACTATCAACAGCGCCGCACCGTTCTTGAGCGACGCCGTGTCGCAGGAAAGCTTCAACTTCTACGGCAAGGTGCTGCGCGGCCAGGAAGAACAGCGTCCGCGCTGGAAGCGCGTGCTGGGCATCGTCAACGGCGTCATGGGCGAAGCGCTGGGCCAGCTCTACGTGGCCAAGGTTTTCCCGCCGGAATCCAAGGCCGCCGCGCTGGAACTGGTGCACAACCTCAGCGCCGCGCTCAAGGTTCGCCTGGAAAACCTCGACTGGATGGGTCCGGAAACCAAGAAGAAGGCGCTGGAGAAGTGGGCCTCGTTCACCCCGAAGATCGGCTACCCGGACAAGTGGCGTGACTGGAGCGACCTCGACATTCGCGCCAACGACTATCTGGGTAACGCCATTCGCGCCAGCGCTTTCGAGCATCAGTTCCAGATGGCCAAGATCGGCAAGCCGGTCGACCGCAGCGAATGGGGCATGTCGCCGCAGACGGTGAACGCCTACTACAACCCGCAGATGAACGAGATCGTGTTCCCGGCCGCCATCCTGCAGCCGCCGTTCTTCGACGCGCTGGCCGATCCGGCGCTCAACTACGGCGGCATCGGCGCGGTCATCGGCCACGAAATGCTGCACGGCTACGACGACCAGGGCAGCCAGTTCGACGCCAAGGGCAACTTCGACAACTGGTGGTCTGCCGAGGACCGCGAGAAGTTCGTGGCGCGCACCGCCAAGCTGGTCAAGCAGTTTGACGACTACGTGGCCATCGACGGCCTGCACGTGAAGGGCGAGCTGACGCTGGGCGAGAACATCGCCGACCTCGGCGGTCTGACCGTCGCCTTCGACGCCTTCCACAAGGCCACCGAGAACATGCGCCTTCGTCCGATCAACGGCATGACGCCGGACCAGCGCTTCTTCGCCAACTGGGCGGTGGTGTGGCGTCGCAACTTCAAGCCGGAAGAGCTGAAGGTGCGCCTCAACACCGACCCGCACGCGCCGGCCAACTTCCGCGCCATCGGTGCGCCTTCCAACATGCCCAACTTCGCGCAGGCCTACGAGTGCGTGACCGGCGACAAGATGGTGCGCCCGGAATCCGAGCGCGTCGTCATCTGGTAATCAGCCGGTTTTCCGGCTGCCCGCTACTGAGCGCGGACCTGCGGGTCCGCGCGTGCATCAAGTCTTTCAGGAGTTTCTCGTGTCCCGAATCGTTCGCCGCTCGCTGAGCCTCAGCATCGCCCTTGCCTTCACCACCCTGGCCGGCACCGCCGCCGCGGAATCGGTGTTCGATGCCGGCGACATCGACACCAGCATCGATGCCTGCGCCGACTTCAATGCCTACGTCAACGGCAAGTGGGTGGCCGAGAACCCGATCCCTTCCGACCGCACGCGCTGGGGCGCGTTTGACCAGCTACGCGAGCAGAGCCTGAACGCCCAGCGCGACCTGGTGGACGCCGCCGAAACCGTCGCCGACATGGCAGGCAAAGGCAGCCTGGTGCAAAAGATCGGCTGGCTGTACCGCTCCGGCATGAATGAAGTCGCCATTGAAAAGGCGGGCATGGACCCGATCCGCCCGGAGATCTGGGCAATCGAGCGCCTGCAGAACGGCCGCGACGTCGCCAACTGGATCGGCAAGGCCTATGCCGACGGCAACGCACAGCTGTTCAGCTTCGGCAGCAGCGCGGACTACCAAGACGCCAAACGGCAAATCGCCTTCACCTTCGAGAGCGGTCTCGGCCTGCCGACCAAGGACTACTACAGCGACGACCAGTATGCGGACATCCGCCGTGCCTACCGCGAATACATCGCCACGATCTTCACGCTGGCCGGTGACGACGCGAAGGTTGCCGGCAGCAAGGCCGACTCGGTGCTTGCCTTCGAATCCCGGCTTGCCGCCGCCTCATTGAGCAACGTCGAGCGTCGCGATCCGAAGAACCAGTACAAGTTTGTCAGCATCGCCGAGGCCAACAAGGTCACGCCGCATTTCGACTGGAACGCCTTCTTCAAGGCGCAGGGCGTGACAGTGCAGGATGGATTCTCGATGGGGCAGCCGACCTTTTTCGCCGAAGTGGATCGACTGCTGGCCAAGGCACCGATCGGCGACTGGCGCAACTACCTCGCCTTCCACACCATCGACGACGCCGCACCATACCTGTCCAGCGCGTTCCAGGACGCCAGCTTCGCCTTCTACGGCAAGAAGCTGAACGGCCAGCCGGAGCAGCGCGCCCGCTGGAAGCGGGTGCTGGACGTGGTCAACGGCAGCATGGGCCAGGCGTTGGGCCAGCTCTATGTTGACCGCTACTTCCCGCCCGAAGCCAAGGAACGTGCGCTGGAGCTGGTCAACAACGTTCAGAATGCCCTCAAGGTGCGCATCGAGAACCTCGACTGGATGAGCGATGCCACCAAGGCGAAGGCGCTGGAGAAGTGGAGCACCTTCCTGCCGAAGATCGGCTATCCGGACAAATGGCGCGACTGGAACGGCCTGTCGATCAGCCCGGACAATTTCTATGCCAACATCAAGGCGGCGGCGAAGTTCAACCGCGCCTATGACATCGCCAAGATCGGCACCGCGACCGACCGCATGGAATGGGGTATGTCACCGCAAACGGTCAACGCTTACTACAGCGGCACCACCAACACCATCAACTTTCCGGCCGCCATCCTGCAACCGCCGTTCTTCTACGCCAACGGTGACGACGCGATCAACTACGGCGCCATCGGCGGCGTGATCGGCCACGAAGCCAGCCATGGCTTCGACGACAAGGGCAGCAAGTTTGACAGCGTCGGCAACAATGCCAACTGGTGGACCGACGAGGACCGCGCCAAGTTCGAGGCGCGAGCCGACAAGCTGGTCGAGCAGTTCGAGGGTTACGCGCCGCTGGCCGACCACCCGGACAAGCACGTCAACGGCAGGCTGACGCTGGGCGAGAACATCGCCGATCTCGGCGGCCTGAGCGTCGCTTATGACGCCCTGCAGGCGGCCCTCAAGGCCGATCCGGAGAAGAACGCCAAGATTGATGGATTCACCCAGGAGCAGCGTTTTTTCCTGAGCTGGGGCCGTGTCTGGCGCGGCAGCATCCGCGACGAGGCACAGCTGGTTCGCCTGAACAGCGATTCGCATTCACCGCTCAAGTTCCGCGCCATTGGCGCGCCGTCAAACATGGATGCCTTTGCACAGGCCTTTGCCTGCCAGGTGGGCGATGCCATGGTCCGCGACGGCGAGCACAAGGTCCGCATCTGGTAGTCACCGGGCGAAAGCCGTGGCCCCATGACAAAGGCCCGCGCAGTGCCGGCCTTTGTCGTTGCTGAGTATCTGTCCATCGGCAAGGTACTACGGATCCGCCCCTTCCGAGCACTGAAAATACACCACGTCACGTTCATTGAGCGCGACCATCTGCCCCAGGCTGATGGTGCCCGCCTTGCGCAGATGCACTTCGTCGCGATGCAGCCGCAGCTCGTCATCTTCGCCAAGCTTGACGTAGGTACCGTTGGTGGAACGGTCGGAGAGGATGAAGTACCCGCGCTTGTATTCGATCAGCGCGTGATTCCGGCTCACCCATTCGGTCTGCACCGACAGGGTGTTGCTGTCCTCGCGGCCCAGCGAGAACGGCTGGCTCTCGTCACTCAGCTCGATCACCTGGCCACGAAAGCGCAGCGTCAGCTTCGGCCGGCCGGCCGCCTCATCAACACGAATCGCCCGCTGTACCGTGGTGACGTTTGAGGTGTCTTCCTGCCACAGTACGTCCACGATTTCGATCGGCAGCAACTTGCCGGCCACCCGGGCCTTGCCGAGGCTACGCACGTTCAAGCCACCGCTGGCGGTGAAATTCTTCACCGAAGCGGCGGTCGTGACGATCTGCTCGCGCTTTGCCAGCGCCGCCATGCGGGCGGCGGTGTTCACCGCATCGCCGTAGACATCGCCGTCCTCCACCAGTGCGTCACCGTGATGCAGGCCGATGCGGATGGCGATGTTGTCGCGGACAAACTGCGGATCGTGCGCTACCCGGCGCTGCATGTCGCAACCGGCCATTACGCCCTGCATGGCACCGGGAAACGTGCACATGATTTCATCACCGATGGTCTTGACCACCGAGCCACCGTGGCTCTCCGCGACTTCGGACAAGGCGCCAAGCACCGAGGCGATGATGGCGCGGGCCTCGACGTCGCCGCGCTCCTCGAACAGCCGCGTGCTGCCGCTGACGTCGGCGAAAAGGATGGTGAGCGGCGTGGACTGGGTCATGATTGTCCGATGATAGGCAATCCGTCGCCTGCCGTCACGGGGCGGCGCCCAGCTGGCTTCATTCCATCGTCAGAGCGGCCGTCACGATGTCCTGGTCGGACGGCAGCACCAGGAAAGCAGCACCGGCCAGCGGCGTATAGGTATCGACACCGACCACGCGCTTGAGCGGCTTCGCGCCCTGCCCGGCTTCAACAATCGCGGTGATGATGCCCTCGCCCACGCCGGCGCTGCGGCGGCCTTCGTCCACCACCAGGATGCGCTTGCAGGCAGCGGCCTGTTCGGCGATGAAGCCTTCGTTGAGCGGCTGCAGCCAGCGCAGGTCGACCACGCGCACCGACCAGCCACGCTGCTCGGCAATG
>JAGRJX010000249.1 GCA_020442545.1 Lysobacterales bacterium | reverse complement strand
CGCCACTTATTCAGCGTTGCCTTAGTCGATCACCCCAACCCTGCCGTCGGTCATGCATCCGTTATCATTCCGGTCTTTCGCATCATCGACTCCACGAGCTGCCCGTGAATACTGCACTGCCGACACCCAAGCCCGTCCTGCTGCTGATCCTCGACGGCTGGGGCCACCGCGAGCCTGCGCCGGACAACGCCATCAGCCAGGCCAACGCACCGAACTGGCGCAAGCTGCTGGCGGATTGCTCGAACACGCTGATCCACACTTCGGGTCGCGCGGTGGGCCTGCCGGACGGACAGATGGGCAATTCCGAGGTTGGCCACATGAATCTCGGCGCCGGTCGCGTGGTGTACCAGGACCTGACCCGCATCGACGTCGCCATCGAGGACGGCAGCTTCTTCAATAACAGCGAACTGTGCGCGGCAGCGGATGCGGCAAAGGCGAACGACGGCACGCTGCAAATCATCGGCCTGCTGTCGCCCGGCGGCGTGCACAGCCACGAGAACCACATCTTCGCGCTGATCGACCTCGCCGCGAAACGCGGTGTGTCGCAGATCGCCGTGCATGCGCTGCTTGACGGCCGCGACACGCCACCGAAATCGGCCAAGGCCAGCCTTGAGCGCCTGCAGGCGAAGCTGGACGCCACGCCCGGCGCAAGGCTGGCCAGCATTGGCGGCCGCTATTTCGGCATGGATCGCGACCAGCGCTGGGATCGTGTCGAACGCGCGTGGGAAGCCATCGTGAACGCCGACGGCGAGCGGGCGGACAGCGGCATCGCCGGACTCGAAGCCGCGTACGCGCGCGGCGAGACCGATGAGTTCGTCGCGCCCACGGCGATCGGCGACGGCGCAGCACTGAAGGATGGCGACGCCATCATTTTCGCCAACTTCCGCGCCGACCGCGCGCGCCAGCTGAGCCGCGCCTTCGTCGAGCCGGGTTTCGACGGATTCATCGCCAAGCGCCGCCCGGCCCTGTCGTGCTTCGTTTGCATGAGCGAGTACGCCGCCGACATCCCGGCGCCGGTCGCCTTCGCCAAGGAGGATCTGCGCAACACGCTGGCCGAGGTGCTCGCAGCCAACGGCAAGACCCAGCTGCGCATTGCCGAAACCGAAAAGTATGCGCACGTCACTTTCTTCTTCAGCGGCGGTCGCGAAGCCGAATGGCCCGGCGAAGTGCGCGAGCTGGTGCCCAGCCCGAAAGTCGCCACCTACGACCTGCAGCCGGAAATGAGCTGCCCGGAAGTCACCAACCACCTGGTCGATGCCATCAGCCAGCAGCGCTTTGACGTCATCGTCTGCAACCTCGCCAACCCGGACATGGTTGGCCACACCGGCAAGCTCGACGCCGCGATCAAGGCGGTGGAAGCCATCGACGTCGCGCTGGGGCGTATCCGTGCAGCGCTGGAGTCGGTCGGTGGCGCGATGCTGCTGACCGCCGACCACGGAAACCTCGAGCAGATGAACGACGCTGACAGCGGGCAGCCACACACCGCGCACACCACCGGCCCGGTGCCGCTGGTCTATCTCGGCCCGCGTCCGGCAAAGCTGGCCGGTGACGGCGCGCTGAAAGACATCGCGCCAACGCTGCTCGAGCTGATCGACATCGCGGCACCCGCCGAGATGGGCGGCCACAGCCTGCTGCTGCCGGCCTGACGCGAACCGGCGTCAGCGTGCCAGGCCTTCTTTGTCCCCGTCATTGTCGACATGGGCTGGCGCTGCTGCTGGCGCTTTCGCTGAGTGTCGGCGTGACGCTACCCGCACACGCCGATAACAACGCCGCTCAGCAGGCGGAGGCCGAGCAGAAGCTGAAGTCGATTCGCGCACAGATCGCCCAGGTCACCCGCGAACTCGACGCGATCAAGGCGCAACAGGACACCGCCACAAGACAGCTGCGCGAAGCCGACCAGGCCGTTGCCAGGGCCGTCGGCGAGCTGCGCAGCACCGACAGCACGCTGGACGCGCAGAAGCAGAAGCTGGACGCACTGGAGACCCAGCGAGGCGAACTCGGCCAGCGTCTCGGCAAGCAGCGCGAATCGCTGTCGGCACTACTGCGCCTCGCCTACGCCATGGGCCGCGACCAGCGCCTGAAGCTGCTGCTGGCACAGGATCGACTGGACGAAGCCGCGCGCGCGCTGGCCTACCAACGCTATGTCCAGCGTGACCAGGTCGAGCGCATCCGCCAGCTGCTGGCCGATCTCCACGAGCTGCGTGCGCTGGGCGAAGCCGTTGCCGAGCAAACCAAAGCGCTGGACGCGGCGCGTGCCGAGCAGTCGGCGGCAGTGGACCAGCTGGAGCAGAAGCGCGGCGAACAGCAGAAGGTCGTCGACGCCCTCGCCGGCCAGTACAAGGACGGTGCCCAGCAGCTGAAGCGGCTGGCCGACGACGAAAAGGCGCTGCTCGCGCTGCTCGCCCGACTCACCGACATCTTCGCCGACATCCCCAAGCAGGCTGGTGACGCACGACCCATCGCCGAGCAGAAGGGCCACCTGCCCTGGCCGCTGTCGGCGCGTATCAAGGTCGGCTTCGGCGGCAAGCTGCCAGGCGGCGGCACCAGTCGCGGCTGGCTGCTGGATGCCGGCGCCGGCAGCAAGGTGCGCGCGGTGGCCGCCGGTCGCGTGGCGTTTTCCGACTGGCTGCGCGGCTACGGCCTGATCATCATCCTCGATCACGGCGACGGTTACATGAGCCTCTACGCGCAGAACGAAGCCCTGCTGCGCGAGGTCGGCGACTGGGTTGGCGCGGGTGAAATCGTTTCCAGCGTCGGCCGCTCCGGCGGCCAGCCCCTTCCCGGCCTGTATTTCGAGCTTCGCCACCAGAGCAAGCCGATCGATCCCCGAAGCTGGCTGCGACGTCGCTGACGCTTTCGGTCATGCCCGGCATAATGCGGGCATGAACAATATCTCCGCCCTGTTTTCCGTCCTGCTGTTTTCCAGCAGCCTCATCGCCGCTCCGGTTTCCGCGCAGCAAGCGGCAGAAGCCGCCAATACCAGCGAGCCCGCAGCTGCCGGCGACACCGCCATCAAGCCGCAGCCGCTGAAGATCGACGAAATCCGACGCTTCGTTGCAGTGTTCCGCGCCGTGCAGCAGGCCTATGTCGAACCGGTGGAGGACAGCGAGCTGATGCAGGCAGCGATCCGCGGCCTGCTTACCGACCTCGATCCGCACAGCGCCTACCTGACCGCGGACGAACTCGCCTCGCTCAGCGAATTCGCCAGCGGCTCCTACGCCGGCCTAGGTCTGGAAGTGATGCAGCAGCCGGATCGCACGCTGGTGGTGATCTCGCCCATCGACGACACGCCGGCCGCTCGCGCCGGCATTCAGCCCGGCGACATCATCATCGAGATCGACGGCAAGGTAATCGACGCCGACAGCGCCGACGAGGCGGTGGAGTCGATGCGTGGCGAACCCGGTACCCGCATCAGCATGACCCTGATGCGCGAGGGCGAGAGCGAGCCGATCAGCGTGTCACTCACCCGCGAGATCATCCGCGTGGACAGCGTGAAGTCGCGCCTGCTGGAGCCCGGCTACGGATACCTGCGCATCGCCACCTTCCAGTCCGACACCGGTGCGGAAGTAAAGCGTCATGTCGCCAGGCTGCAGGCCGAAGACCATACGCTGCAAGGCCTGGTGATCGACCTGCGCTCCAATCCCGGCGGCCTGCTCAACGCCGCAGTAGAAGCCGCCGACGCCTTCCTCGATCAGGGTCTGATCGTCAGCACCCGCGGCCGCGTGCCCACCTCGAAAGCCGAATACCGCGCGGCACCCGGCGACCTGCTCGATGGCGCGCCGATCGTGATCCTCGAGAACGGCGGCACCGCCAGCGCCTCGGAAGTGCTGGCCGGCGCACTCAAGGACCACCACCGCGCCGTGGTCATGGGCTCCGTCAGTTTCGGCAAGGGCTCGGTGCAGAACGTGCTTCCGCTGGACAACGGCGACGCCATCAAGCTCACCACGGCGCGCTACTACACGCCAAACGGCACCTCGATTCAGGCCTCCGGCATCACCCCGGACATCCACCTGGCATCCGATCTCGTCGTCAAACACAGCGGCTACACACCGCCCAGCATCCGCGAAGCCGATCTGCCGGGCCACCTGGACAACGACGCACCGGCAACCGTGGGCACGCAGAACGCCAGCGACATCGACGATTTCGCCATCCGCGAAGGCCTCAACTTGCTCAAGGGTCTGGCCGTGTATCGACGCGCCGCCAGCGCCCCCGGCGCGGCCGGTATCGACAACGACAACGACAACGAGGAGTAAGCCACATGCAAATGGCCAGCAAGCGCTGCATTGCGACAGCGTGCGTCCTGCTCGTTCTGCTCTCGCTGGTCGGCTGTGGAGGCGATGTCACCCCGGCTGGCCGATGCGTGCTTGATGCGGAAGCCGGCACCGCCCGCACCCGCGTTGCCGATTGCGAGTTTGACACCCGCAGTGGCGACCGCATCCGGATGGTGATGATTCAGCACGTCGACGCTGAACTCGGGCTGCTTGACGCCGAGTTCCGCGGCTTCCGCATCCATCCGGATGGCCGCATCGAGCGGCTGGACGATGCCGAGACCAGCGCGGCGTTGCAGGGATCGGACGACCTGCGCTAGGGACGGAGCCGGCGCGAGGATTGGTCGCCGCAGCGTGCAGCGGCTACCATCGGAGATGCAACAAACCTGAGGAACCAACGGCGTGCAGAAATGAACGCGACGGGCACCTGCGTTGTCGAGATTGCCTCATCCGATGACGCCGAACCACGGCAACATGTCCTGAACACCGGAAGCTACGTGCTGGGCAGCTCGGCAAGGTGCGACCTGCGCCTGGATGCGGCTGGCGTCTCCCGCCGCCACCTCGAACTGGAGGTGCTGCCCGACGGCGGCGTCCTGCTCACCGACCTCGGTTCACGCAACGGCACGCTTTTCGCCCGGCGACAGGTGACGCGCCAGGCCATTACCGCGCCCACGCGTTTCCGGCTTGGCGGCGCGCGCCTGACCATCCATCCCGACACCGAAGCCACGCACGTGCTGCCGTTGCCGAGCGTCGACGCGGATGCCGCGTCGCGATCCGCATCGCTGGCGGCCAGCAAGGCCACCGACCTGCCCGGCGGCACCGGCCTCCTGCTGCAGGATATGCAGGTCCTGCTGGACGACGACATGGACCCGGCCACCGACATCTCCAGGCTGCTGGCCCGATGGATCTCGCACCTCGACGCCTGCGCGATGCGCCTGCGTCGAAAGGGTGACGACGCCATCGTGCATGCTGCCGGCGAATGGATGGAGGAAACCGACGCTCGTCGCACGGTGCTCGAGGTCGGCGATCTCGCGCTCGACATCCTGCAGCTGCAACCGGTAGTGGCGATGGATCGCACTCAGATCACCGCGCTGCGCCTCGGTCTGGCAATCATTGCGGCACGACGGACAGTGCCTGCTGAAGCACCGCCGTCCCGGCCCAATCCCGATGCGCAGCCTCTCCGCAAACCGGTCCATTCCGGTACGTCGCCGACCATGCGCGCGCTCTACCAGCTGGGCGGACGCGTTGCCAGAGGTCACGTCACGCTGCTGGTACGCGGCGAATCCGGCGTCGGCAAAGAACTGCTGGCGCGATGGATCCATGAACAATCGCCACGCCATGACGGTCCGTTCCTGGCCATCAACTGCGCGGCACTGCCGACGGACCTGCTGGAAGCGGAGATATTCGGCATCGAGCGTGGCGTTGCCACCGGTGTGGAGGCGCGCGAAGGGCTGCTGGAGCGCGCTCGCGGCGGTACCCTTTTCCTCGACGAAGTGGGCGACATGGCGGCGTCTACCCAGGCCAAGATCCTGCGCGCACTGGAGTCGGACAACGTCTACCGCGTAGGCGGCAATCGCCCGGTGCCGCTGGATGTCCGCTTCATTGCCGCCACCCACCAAGACATGGCGCAGCGCATCGAGGACGGACGCTTCCGGCTTGACCTGTTCCACCGCATTGCCGCCGTGGAGCTGACCGTTCCGCCGCTGCGCGAGCGGCGCGAAGACATTGCGCAGCTCGCGACGCGATTCCTCGCCGAAGAGCTGGCACAGCTGTTACGTCCCGCCGCCGGCATCACCGAAATCGCACTGTCACGGCTGTGCGCCCACGACTGGCCGGGAAACGTGCGAGAACTGCGCAACGAAATGGCGCGCGCGGCGCTGCTGCTGGATGCGCACCAGCCGCTGGATGTCCCCCAACTGTCGCCGCGCATCCAGGCAGAAGACCACTGCAGCGACCTGAGCCTGGCCAGCGCGCTGGCGGATGCAGAACGTCGCGCCTTCGCCATCGCGCAAACCCTCTGCGGTGACGATCACACCAGGGCGATGGCGCTGCTCAAACTGCCGCGCAGCAGCTATTTCCGCCATCTGCGGCAGCTGCGCGGAGACAATCCGGAAGCCACCGGCGAGGACGCGACATGAGCGGTGACCGGACCGAAACCTGGGCCGGCGGCAGCGACCCGGTACCTGCAGCAGGCGATCAACTGGCGGCCGCGACGCGCGTCGGTCGGCTGGTCGTTCTTGAGCAGGTCGGCGAAGGCGGCATGGGCCGCGTTTACGGTGCCTACGACCCGCTGCTGGATCGCCGCGTCTGCCTGAAGTTCCTGAAGTCGCCGGACTCCGACCCCGGCCGTGACCGACGCCACCGGCTGATGACCGAAGCACGCGCATTGGCGCGGCTTTCGCACCCGAACATTCTGCCGATCCACGACGTCGGCGAGTTCGAAGATCAGGTCTACCTGGTCACGGAGTTCGTCGATGGCTGGACGCTGGACCACTGGATTGCGGAAAACTCGCCGGCCACGGCCGACGTCGTGGACGCGCTGCTGGCCGCCGGCGAGGGGCTGGCCGCAGCGCATGCACAGGACATCGTGCATCGCGACCTGAAGCCCGAAAACGTGATGATGGGCCGCGATGGCCGCGTTCGCGTGATGGACTTCGGACTGGCCTCACGCACTGCCAGCACCGATGCCGAAGGTCGTCCCTACGGCACGCCGCGCTACATGGCGCCCGAGCAGCGACGTGGTGAGGCAGCAACACCAGCCACCGACCAGTACGCCTGGTGCCTGACGCTCGCTGCCTGTCTGGGCGCCGAGGTTCGTGATGGCGAAATCGACGACACTGAACTGTCGCGGCTGCCGCTGGAAGAATGGCAGAAGCGTGCGCTGCGACGCGGACTATCCGGTGAGGCATCGGCTCGCTTCGAGAACATGTCCGCTCTGATGTCGGCGACCCGGCCACGGCAACGCCGGATGGGCCGCACCGGAATGCTGCTGGGCCTGGTCGGACTGGCATCGGTGACCGGTGCCTTGTTCGCCATCACGCGCGCGTCGGATCCCTGCCCGCCGACACCGGCACCCACCACGGCGTGGAATGCGGCACAGCGCTCGGCCATGCGCGACGCCTTCGCCGCCACCGGCCTGCCCTACGCCACCCAAGCCTTCGACCATCTGACGCCGCTGGTCGATCGCTATCTCGATGACTGGAGCGTGCAGCATCAATCCGCCTGCGCCGCGACCCATGTCCGCAACGAGCAGTCTGCCGACCTGCTGGACCGACGCATGGTTTGCCTCGATAGTCGGCTCCACCAGCTCGACGCGCTGGGCCGGTTGTTCGCGAAGCCGGATACGGCGATGGTCGATGCCTCGATGAATGCCATGCTTGGGCTGCCGTCGCTCGATGCCTGTGCCGACCGCGAAAACCTGTTGTCGAAGGACCCGCTGCCGTCCGACTCGCAGAAGCGGCAATCGATACTGGCACTCCAGGCACGACTGACGGAATCGAATGCCAGCGTCCTCGCTGGCCGCTATTCGCAGGCGGAGACCATCCTGACTGAAGTACAGCCTGCCATCGTCGCCCAGGAGTACCTGCCGCTTCATGCAAGGCATCAGCTTCTTCTGGGCACGGTCCGAATCGATACAGGCGACCGCGGGAAAGGACTGTCAGATCTCGAAGAGGCGGTGTTCGAGGCACAGATGGTTGGCGACCTTGAGATGGCCACAATTGCCGCTCTGGAGCGTGCCAGTACCGGCATGCGGGGCGGCGACCCGAGGGAGAGCATCGACCGCTGGATGAATCGCGCAAGGTTGCTATCAGTACGGACCGACAACACGGAGGCCCTCGCCAAGTGGGCCTTCCAGAGCGGGCAGTATCAGGCGCTCCTTCTCGGTGACACCGAATCAGCGTTGAAGCACCTGGAATCTTCGTTGCGCCTGCACACCGAACACTTCGGTGAAGATTCACCGGAGACGGGGAAAGTCATGAATATCTATGCATGGACTCTTGCCGCAGCAGGTCGCAATGACCAAGCGCTTGAGTACGGCCGACGTAGCCTGGACATCATCGAGCAGGCCTATGGAGTCTTTCACAACACGTATCTGGTGGCTGCCAACAACTATGCTTCGATACTCAAAGAGGCTGGTCAAAGTGAAGCAGCCCTCACCCTGCTCGCCAAAGCCTACCCGGCGGGGAGGGAAAACGTCGGACCAGAGCACCCGCATACCCTGATGTTGCAATTGACCAAGGGTACCGTACTGATGGAACTGGAGCGCTATGAGGAAGCACTGCCCGTTTTCCGAGAGGTCCGCGAAACGGTCGCGGGGTCGCATGGTGTCACTCACCGCCTTTACGGCATGGCGGCTGCTGGAGAGGGCATTTCGCTGCGTGAAACCGGACTGCTCGCTGAATCTGAACGCATAATGCAGACCGCGCTGGATGTCGGCGGTGAGCAGTACCCACCACGGGACCGAGCACTGCTGTACTTCGAGCTAGCGCGAACGCTGGCCCAATCTCCGGATAACCGGAGTCGAATCCGGGAGCTGACTTCGCTCGCGTTGAGTGACCTGGCCGATGGCGACACCACGCTGCGCTCGGAGGTGGCAGCTTTTGCCGAGCAATGGAAGTGATGAAGCGGTCGACGACGATGCGTCGACCGCTTCGTCCCGGATCGGGGTTACTCGAAGCCGTTGCGGAAAATGGCCGATGCCGGTGGCGTCGTTGCGCGGAACTCCACGTCCACCGTGGTTGCCTGGTAGATGCCGATCTGGCAGCTGCTGCTGCCGGTGCCTTCACCACTGATGAGCGCGCCCGGTCCGCTGCAGCCGGTCCAGTGGATCGTGCTGCCACCAATTCCGGTTGCCGTGAGCGTGATGCTTGTACCGTGTGTGATCGGGTCGCTGTGATCGATGCTGGTGGCCGGATAGGCAAAGCTGATGCCGCTGTGATCGCTGCCTATACCGCCGCTGCCGCCGCCGAAGGCGTTCACCGTCAGCACGGATTGCTCGCGGGTATAGGTGACGGTCAGGCTGTTGTCCTGCGCCGGATTGCTGATCTTGCAGGTGGCGAACGCCGTGTCGTTGCCCGTCAGCACCATGCCCTGCGTCGCATCGTCGCAACCGGCAATGTTGACCAGGCTCTCGCTGCTGCTGGCTTTGAACATCAGCGAGCCCGCATCTGCCGGATAGCGCGCACTGTACTGCGATGAATACTGAGGGTACTGCGTCTGCAGGCCGTGATAGACATCCTCGAACGCACCACTGCCGTTGCCACCGAAGTCGACGGTGACAATGTGCGCCGGGAAGAAGTCGGCGATGCAGTTCTTGTCGGCGTCCATGGTGACCGTGATCGAACTGCTCTGCGACGGGCAGTCGCCACTCCAGCCGCGGAACACCGAGTGGTCATCGGGAACCGCAACCAGGTCCACCTCGGTGCCCCGGAAGAAGTCATGGCTGCAGCTTGTACCGCAGTCGATGCCGTTCGGTGACGAAGTTACGGTACCGTCACCGCTGCCATTCTTGGTCACCGTCAGGGTGTGCGTACCAGCGAGCACGATGCCGGTACCGAACTTAAGGCTGAGCGCCCGGTCCTGCTGGATATCGCTGAACGTGCAGGTCGCCGTGCCGCTGAGTTGCCCGGTGGCCGTTCCGCCCTGTGATTCGCAGTCCTCGAAAACGGCGTGATAGCTGAAGGAATCGGTGACCTGAGCGGTGATGGTCACGTCATCGCCGGGAACGATATCGTCCACCACGCGCTGGTCGCCACCGATCGGATAGACCCAGTTCAGGCTGGGGCCGTAGCTCGATTCCACGCTGCCCTGGCCCCCACCGCTGGCGTTGATGACCAGGCGATGCCGTTTCGGCTGGAACTCGGCCGTGCAGGTGAAACTGGTCTGGCCGGTGATCGCCAGCTGCGTGCCGGGACTGCTGCCACTGCAGTCGCCACCCCAGCCAACGAACACCGAGTCACTGGACGGCGCGGACAGGAAGCCGATGGTGGTTCCATCGTCGAAGCCGGCGCTGTTACTGCTGCAGCCCACGCCGCAACTCAGGCCGGACGGCAGCGAGGACACCGAGCCCGTGCCGGAGCCGAGCTTGTTGATGGTCACCTGTCGTTTCGGAACGCCGCTGTATTCGTCGGCACCCACGTCAACGGCCAGTGAAAGTTGGCGACCCTGACCATCCATGTCGGTGGCGGGAAGGTTGGCGCTGGCACCACTGCCGATGTCGATCAGGTTTGAGCCGGCATCGAGGTGGAAGTCCTCGTTGGCCGCGTCGACAAAGCCGGGCACGGTGGCGATGTTGTTTCTGACATCCAGCGTGCTGCTGCTCGCGCCGTTGAAGATGTTCCCGGCGAGGAAATCGTTGTAGCGCACGGTGACGCTGGCGTTGCTATCGCCGTCGATGAAGATGTCGCTGTCGTCGTTGAGGTGGACGGTTGTCGGATTGTCCCAGACGATGTTGTTGTACAGCGTCACCACGTTTTCGTAGTGGCCGGTCGTGATATCAACAGCGCCACCTTGAGTGGAGCTCATCGCCACCGGGTTTTCGGTCACGGTGTTGTTGACCAGATGCAGCTGGGCGTCGTTCCACAGGCGTGCATGGATGGCCGAACCGCTGCCGGACTGGCTCATCCACAGCCGGGTCTCGTTGTCGAACAGGCGATTGTTGCGGGCGCGCACGCGCAGTTTTTCATGCAGGTACAGGTGCATGCCCGCACCGGGCGCGGCCACGGCAACGTTGCGCGCGAACTGGTTGTTGTCGATGTCGACCCACGAAATGAAGGTGTTGTTTACGGATTGGGTACGCGCCAGATAGAGGCCGCCACTGCATTCGCTACCGTCGTTGTTGAGGAACTGGTTGCCAACAACGCGTGAATTGACCACGCCACCGCCTGGGATATCGGCCCGCAACCGCACCGACAGGCCACCGGCATACAAGCCTTGGCTGCAGCTGTTGCCTGAGAAGTTGTTGCCTTCGATATCGACCGTGGATGCCTCAACGTGCACGCCACCTTGCGCCATGCTGGCAACGCCGTTGCGGTTGGCAAGGAACTCGTTGTCGTGAATCTCGGCGTGTTCGGCTTCCAGCCGCAGGCCGCCAGGATCGTTGTCGAGGAACAGACTGTCCCGCACCACGGCGGTACCGCTCTGCGTACGGACACGAAGACCGCCGGTGCCCAGGTGGGAATATTCGTGCGTGTTCCTCTCGTTGCCCCAGAGCGTGACATCTTCCACCGTGATGTCACCGCCTTCGCTGTCGAGGCTGAGGGCGCTGTTCCAGACCGGACTGCGCCATTCACCTTCGCTGTAGCTGACATCGCTGTTGCGGATCTGGATGCCCTGCACGCTGAGGTCTCCGTGACGACTTTTCAGGCCGATGTAGAACTCGCCGCCATTGCCGTCGAACAGGCCGCTGCCACCATCCACGCGGATACTGAAGTCGCGGTCGAGGTCGGAAGCGTCCGGATAGTAGTTGTAGGAGTTGGCGCCGCTGAACGTCGATGGTGAGACCAGGATGACCTCGTCATCTGCACCGTTGCTTTCGGCGATACGAATGGCGTCATTCAGGTGGCAGGGTGTGACCTGCGTGCAGCTCGTTGCCGACGGGTTCGCAGCAGCGTCGCTGGTGACGTAGAGGGAAGCGGCATTCGCTGTCGACGCGAAGCAGAGCAAGGCCAGAATCTGGGCCAGCGGCGTGGCCAGCTTGGTGGAATGGCGAGTCATGGCTGTTTGCTCCTGCGCCGGTCTGGTTCGGCAGTGATGAGTGACCGCGTCTTCAGCAGGATTGATGCCAACCGAGAGAGGCGTACTTTAATCAACAACTTATGGGTTGTTTTGGTTTTTGCCGGCGGGAGATGCGCCACGGCCGGTCCCGGATATGGGACCGCCAGGCGCGCCGCAGCGACGGGTCGTCCCGGAACAGGGACTGCGCCGCGGTCGCGCCGGGGCCAGGCAATCGGCAGACCGCCTCGTCCACATTCGCCAGATCATCCGCTGCAGGGGCGGGATGGCTTCGGATTCCGCACTTGTATCGACACCGTGTCCACGCCAGCGGCGATGCCTTCGATACCTTCGGCTATTCGAACCCATCGTCAAACACCCGGGCGCCCGCCGGGCGCGGCTTGAAAAAGGCAAAGCAGGTATTGGAACTACTGCCAACGGTAAGCATGGTGCCGGGCGTGGAGACGCTGTCGCAGTCGCCATCCCAGCCGACAAACTCCGAGTCGCCGTCAGCCAGCGCGATCAGGCCAATGGTGCTGCCTTCCTCGAAATAGCCGTTGCCGGTGCTGCAGCCAACGCCGCAGACCAGGCCGGCGGGCAGGCTGCCGACCGAGCCATCGCCACCCCCGAACTTCATCACCGTGACCTGGCGCAGCAAGGCACCGCTGTACTCATCGGCGCCGATATCAACCGCCGCGTGCTGCACCCTTGCCTGGCCGTCGAAATCGCTAACCGGAAGCAGGCTCAAGCCGGGATCCAGACCGGCATCGATCAATGGCGACGACATGGCCAGGTGGTAGTCACCACCGGCCCGATTCACGAATCCCGGTGCGCCGGAAAGCAGGTTGTCGCTGACCGTCACCAGGGGGCCGCTGAAGACGCTGCTGCTGCCCAGGCGGTTGTAGCGGATGCTGACCGAGGCATTGGTGTTGCCGTCGATGAAGAGATCGCTGTCGGGGCCGCTGCTGCCGTTGGCCGGATTGTCGATGAGGATGTTGTTGTAAACCCCCAGGTCATTCTGGTCGCTGAGCGCGCGTAAATGCACAGCGCCGCCATGGGTGTCGCTTTCTCCCGTTTCGTTATCGAGGATCGTGTTGTTGATCACGAAGGCGTTGGCGTTGTCGCGCAGCTCGGCGAACAGTACCGCCCCGCTGGTCACGACGCCGGCCGGCGGATGGATCAGCGAACGGTTGTTGATGGCGAGATTGCTGCGCATCAGCAGGCGCATGCCCTTGCCCAGTTCGGCACGTACCGCGCCACCCGACAGGTTGACGGTGTCGTTGCCGTCGAACGTGTTGCCGTCGACGGCCACGTTGGCGATGAAGGTGGTACCCGCCGGGCTTGGGCGTTCGAGATGGATGGCGCCTGCGCAACGTTCGCCTGCGTTGTCGATGAACTGATTGTTGCGAATTTGCGAGTCGGCACCTGGGGAAGAAGGAAAGGCCGTGTTGAACACGACTTCCAGTGCGCCGGCATGATCCGCCTCCAGGCATTCGTTGCGGAAAAAGCTGTTGTTCTCTGCCTGGACGGTGGCAGCCAGCACCCGAACCGCGCCCTGGGTGTTGCTATCTGAAAAATGCGGCTTGTTGTCGACGAAGCTCGAACCGCGCAGGATGGCGTGATCCCCCGCCAGCAGCAGCGCGCCGGGCTGGTTGCGCAGAAAGGTGCTGTCCTCGACCACCACCGTGCCCATCAGGGACGTGAGCGAAGCGCCGGCATTGCCAGGGTTGGGCGAACCCGACACATAGCGGATGTTGTCCTGGACAGTGACGTTGCGCAACGTGATCGTTCCGCTGTCGCTGGTGATGCGGATCGGAAAGTCCTGGATCAGCGTTCCGCCCTGCCAGCCGACGTCGCGCAGCCGGATGTCTTCCACGGTGATGTTTCCGTGCCGGCTGTGTAGCCAGAACGCCACTGAATTGCCGGCGCCGTCGAACACGCCATCGCCACTGGAAACGCGAATGCTCAGGTCACGGTCCCAGTCGCTCAGGGCCGGCGAGTAGCGCACGTCGCGAATGCCGTTGAAGGTCGACGGTGCCACCAGCAGGACTTCGTCGTCCGCACTGTTGGTAGCCGCAATGTTCAGCGCGTCATCCAGGTGACAGGGCACGGCCTGCGTGCAGGTTGCCGACGGGTTGGGTGCAGCGGTGCTGGTGACGTACAGCGAAGCGGCGTGGGTAAGCGGGGAAACGACCAATCCCAGGCCGGCGAGACTCAGGAGCGATGGAATGATGGATGACTTGCGACGGTGCATGTGGCCTCCAGGAGCGTTGGACGATCACAGCGATCAAGCTGCGCTAACCGTCTTGCACCAGCAGGATTTATGCCAGGCCATGCGACCCGCGCGCAAACCGGCTCAGTTCGCGGAATGAGAGGATGGTGGAAGCGGCCGCGCCGCATCGCCTGTCCCATTGGCGGGACCGGGAAGCTGATGATTCCGGGGGTTGGTCCCAGATTCGGGACAGGCCTGCGGGCTGTCCCCGGGATCAGCCCAGTGAGCTCAGCAGCCGTCCGGCGCCGGCTTCGAGCAGGGCTTCGGCCACGGTGATGCCGAGCGCGATCGGCGCATCGCTTCGGCCTTCGGCATCATGGCGAAGCAGTTCACCGGTGGCGGCGTCACCGACCAGTCCGCTGAGCCGCAGTCGTTCGCCTTCGCATTCGGCGTAGGCGGCGATGGGCACCTGGCAGCTGCCCTGCAGTCGGCGCGTCATTGCACGCTCGGCCTCCACGCGGATGGCGGTGGTCTGATCATGCAGGTCCGACAGCAGGTCCCGGATGGCGTGATCGGCTTCGCGGATTTCGATCGCAATGGCGCCCTGCGCGGCTGCAGGCAGCCAGCCGGGTGCGGCGAGGCGCTCACGGATGCGCTGGTTGAAGCCGAGCCGCTGCAGCCCGGCGGCAGCGAGGATGATGGCGTCGAAGTCGCCGTTGTCGAGTTTCGCCAGCCGCGTATTGACGTTGCCACGCAGGTCGAGCAATTCGAGATCGGGGCGGCGCGCGCGCAACTGTGCCTGACGGCGCAGCGAGGAGGTGCCGACCCGCGCGCCTTGCGGCAGATCATCGAACCGTTCAAAGCGACTGGAAACAAAGGCATCGAACGGGTCGGCGCGTGCGAGGATGGCGCCGATCGCAAAGCCGGCTTCCAGCTCCATCGGCACGTCCTTCAGCGAGTGCACCGCGATGTCGGCATGGCCGGCCTGCATCGCGACCTCGAGCTCCTTCAGGAACAGTCCTTTGCCGCCAATCTGCGCCAGCGGCCGATCCAGCACCTGGTCGCCGCGGGTGGTCATCGGAACCAGCTCGACAACCAGCGCCGGATGCCGCTCGCGCAGCCGCGACGCAACGTGTTCAGATTGCCAGAGGGCAAGCGCGCTCTGGCGGGTGGCGATGCGCAGGCGTTGTGGCGTGGACATGCTCACTGGCCCCGCACGCGCTGACGCAGTCCGGGCAAGCTGCGACGGCTGACTTCGAGTTCGGCGTCGACGCTGCGCAGCAAGGCCCGGGTATGGCCGTCGCCGTCGCGACGCAGCTCCAGCAGCTCGCCGGCGGCAATCAGGCAGTTGCGGTGGATGCGCAGAAAGCGCTCGCCGAACTCCTGTTCCAGCGACTTGAGCGACTCATCGATCAGGTCCTCACCGCGCGCATGGTGGACGATGGTGTATTTCTCCTCGGCCTGCAGGTAGTGGATGTCCTGGACCGGGATCAGCCGCAGATTGCCGCGCAGGCGCGCACAAAGGTGGGTGCGCGGAAGGCTGTCTTCACCCATGTCCGAGCGGAGCCGCTCGACCTGCTCGCCCTGGAGACGGCGGGCGCGATCCAGCGCCTGACCCAGCCGCTCGGCACGGATCGGTTTGACCAGATAGTCCACGGCTCGTGCGTCGAATGCGGCCAGGGCGTGCTCATCGCACGCCGTGCAGAACACCACGGCCGGCGGGGCTTCCAGCTCGTTGATGAGGCGCGCCGCCTCCAGCCCGCTCATCACCGGCATGGAAATGTCCAGCAGCACGGCATCGGGCTTCAGTTCATCGGCACGTTCGACCGCGTCGCGACCATTGGTGGCCTCGCCCACCACCTCGTGACCGCCAATATCGTCGACCAGGTAGCGGAGACGCTCACGCGCAAGCGGTTCGTCATCAACGACCAGCAGTCTCATGGTGAAGGCACTCGCGAGCTTGGAATGGAGTCGGGCGCGGATGGCGCGGAGAGCGGCAGCCGCAGCTCGCACTCATAGTAGTCAGCGCGGCGGCGGAAGGCCATCCGCACTTCGTCACCGAAGCGATGGCGAAGGCGCTGCTCGATGCTCTGCTGCGCATGCGCGTGCCCCTTGGCCGTTGCCTGGGGCGGTGTCGGATTGCCGACACGGATGCACAGACTGCCCGCTTCCCGGAACGCCTCGATGCAGATGACCCCACCCGCTTCGAGTCGCGCGACACCGTGGATCACCGCGTTCTCGACCAGTGGTTGCAGCACCAGCCGCGGCAGGCGGAAACTCCGTGGCAGGTCGTCCGCCAGCCGCCAGTCCAGCTGCAGCCGGTCACCGAGGCGCAGTTTTTCCACGGACAGATAGCGCTCGATCAGGGTCAGTTCTTCGTCCAGCGTGGCGTCACCTTGCCCGGCACCCAGCGCTGCGCGAAACAGGTCGGCAAGGTCTTCCAGCGCGCGCTCGGCCGTGGGTGGGTCGCGACGCACCAGGCTGGCAATGCTGTTGATGCTGTTAAACAGAAAGTGCGGGCGGATTCGCGCCTGCAGCGCGCGCATCTCGGCCTCGGCCTTGGCCTGTACCTGCATCGCCCACTGCTGCTGCACGTAGAAATAGTGCAGGGTGGCCGCACCGACCACTGCGGTCACCGCCGCGCAGCCGAAAATGAACTCACTTCGCTGTCCGCGCGGTAGGGTCAGACCCAGACCCAGCTCGCTGTCGACAATGTGAAGGATCAGACCACCCAGCGCCGCCACGGCCACCGGCAGCAGCCAGGCGAGGACGGCACCCAGTACGATCGGAAGCCGCTGCAACGCGGGCGCGCCACGACACAACAACAGGCCGCTGGCCAGCGCCAGCCACTGCGCGAACAGGCTTGCACCGGCAAAGCGCGGGATGTTCCAGTCTTCGGCCGAGGGCGTCAGTGCCAGTACCAGAATTGCGCTTTCCGCCGCCACCATGATGGTCAGCAGCGCCGGCAGCCGGCACAGGTCCGGAAGCCAGGGGCGCGGGCGCGGGGCGCTGTCCATCCTTACTCTGCCGCGAATCGGTCAGCCAACCAGCCGGCGATGTCGCCGATCTCCTGCGCCGACACCGAATGCGGCATCGGGTAGCTATGCCACTCGACATCCAGCCCTAGCGTGACCAGCTTGTCGCGGCTCATCAGGCCCAGCGCCTGCGGCACCACCGGGTCCAGCGAACCGTGGCCCATGAAGGCCGGTAGCCCTTTGCTGGCCTCGGACTGCTCGTCCGCACTCTTGTCGGCCATCGGCAGGTAGGTGGACAGCGCCATCAGTCCGCCCAGCCGATTCGGGTGGCGTAACGCCGCCGCCAGCACGATGGCGCCACCCTGCGAGAAGCCGGCGAGGATGATGCGCTCGTCGGCAATGCCGCGCTGGTTCTCGCGGGCGATCAGTGCGGTCAGCTGGGCAATGGATTCACGCACACCCGCTTCGTCCTGGCGCATCGCGATCTCGGTACCGAGGATGTCGTACCAGGCGCGCATCTGCATGCCACCGTTGATGGTCACCGGGCGCGCCGGCGCATGCGGGAACACGAAGCGGACCGCCGGCCAGCCGCGCTCGACCAGCTGCGGCACGATGGGCTCGAAATCGTGACCGTCGGCGCCCAAACCGTGCAGCCAGATCACCGCCCACTGCGGATTGGGGCCGGTTTCGGTTTCGATGGCGGGGAGAAGCGGGCTGCTGTCGGTCATGCGGATTCGCGGATGGATTCATCGATATTGACGGCTGGCAGGATAGCAGGCGGCCGTCGCAGATCACCGCGGGAACATCGCCCTGTCTCGACCGCTGCGACCCGGATCGGCCACACTGCCGGCTCTCGGCAAAGAGCCGCTCCGCTGACATCGCATGTTCTTCCTCCACCACGGCAACGACATCGACGGCCTGGCCATCGATCTCGCCACGCGACTGGCCGAGCCGCGCGACCTCGCGTCCGCGCTGCTGCCGGAAGTGGTGCTGGTGCCGCATGCCGGGTTGCAGCGCTGGCTGCAGTTCCGCCTGGCCGAGCACAACGGCGTGGCCGCGAACATCCGCTTCCTGCGCCCCGGTGAGCTGGTCTGGAGCATGCTGCGCGCCGCTGCGCCGTCGCTGGACCATGCATCGTTGCCGGAACAGTCGCCGTGGGATGCCGAACGGCTGCGCTGGCGGCTGCTGCGCGGCTTCGAGGACGCGGCGACGCTACCGGCCTCGCTGCAGGACTACCTGCGCGGTCGCGATGCCAATGCCGAAGACGATCCGGTACGCGCCTTCCAGCTCGCCGACGAACTGGCGACCGTGTTCGACAAGTACCAGGCCTGGCGACGCGAAGACGTCATGCGCTGGCAGCGTGACGAGATCGCGGATGCCGGCGACTGGCAGGCGCGATTGTTCCAACAACTGTCTACCGACATCGAATCGCCGTCACGCGCGGCGCTGCTGGACGGCTGGCTGCGCCGTTTTGGCGATGGCCAGCACACGCCGCCCGAATTGCCGTCACGGCTGTTCGTGTTCGGCTGCCTCAACGTGTCACCGGACGTGCTGCGCCTGCTCGGCATCATCGGCCAGCACATCGATACCCGCTTCTACATGCCTTCGCCGTGTGCGGCTTACTGGGGTGATGTGCGCAGCGAGCGGGAACGGCTGCGCGAGATCGGCATCGACGCCTTCGGTGCCGAGGAAAACCGCCTGCTGTCGCGCATGGGTCGCGCCGGTCGCGACATCGTCGCGCAGATCTTCAGCTATGAGCAGGTGCAGCCGGCCGACGAGCTCGAAACGCTGCACGAACCCGATCCGCATCGCTCGCTGCTGTCGCGCCTGCAGTCCGACGTACTGTGGCGACGGGATGCTCGCTCGGAGGACGCTGACGCGCCCGGCGTGGCCAATCCCGCGCTGGCCGACGACGGCAGCCTGCGCGTCCACTCCTGCCACAGTCGCCTTCGCGAGATCGAAGTGCTGCACGACCAGCTGCTCGCGCTGCTGCAGCCGCGCGACGACGGCCAGACGCCGCTGCGCCCGCGCGACATCGCCGTGCTGGCCCCGGACATCGACGCCTATGCCGGCGCCGTCCACGCCGTGTTCGGCGGCATCGACCATGATGACCCGCGCCACATCCCGTTCAGCCTTGCCGACCAGGGGCTGCTCGGCGAGCATCCATTGCCTGGGTTGTTCCTGCGGTTGTTTGATCTGGCGGCTTCAGCGCATCCCTTGAGCGAGACGCTGGATCTGCTGGCGCTGCCGGCGATGCAGCGCAAGTTCGGCATCCATGCTGCCGACGCTTCGCGGATCGGCGACTGGCTGTTCGAAGCCGGCGTGCGCCATGGGCGTGGTGGCGACGCTGCCGAACCTGACGCCTTCAGTTGGCGTTTCGGCAGTGATCGCCTGCTGCTCGGCATGGCAATGGGTGATGATGATCTGCTGGAAGGCATCGCTGCGTTGCCGTGCATCGAGGGTGCCGACAGCGACGCGCTGGACGCCGTGCTTCGGATCAATGCACGAATCGACCAGCATGCTGCCGCACTGGCAGTGCCCAGGACGGCGTCGCAATGGCAGCAGGCGCTGCTGCATCTGATCGATGAACTGCTGCCCGTCGAGATCGATGACGAAGGCGGCCAGCACGCACTGTCCACGCTGCGTGCGCAAATCCAGGACTGGGCTGCATCGGTGAACAGCGTCGACGCTGATTGGCGACTACCCCGCGAAGTGGTGCGCGCCGCACTGCGCCAGCGGATCGAAGCCGTTCGTCCGCATCAGGCATTGCTCGGCAGTGGCGTCAGTTTCGCCAGCATGGTGCCGCTGCGCTGCGTACCGTTCCGGGTGATCTGGGTGCTGGGCATGGACGATGGCGTCTACCCGCGCCGCGAACCTGGCGGCGATCTCAACCGCCTGCTCGCCGATCTGCGCGATCCGAAGCGGCGCCGTCTTGGTGATCGCTCGGTGCGCGAGGATGATCGCTTCCTGTTCCTTCAGCTTCTGTGCGCGGCGAAGGATCATTTCCACGTCAGCCACATCGGTTTTGATGCCAGGAGTGGTGTCGAGCTGCCGCCGGCGGCACCGGTGCTGGATCTGCTGGAAGCCGCCGGCGACTGCTTCGCCGATCCACGGCAGGCGCGCGCATCGATCCGGATCGCGCACCCGCTGCAGCCGTTCGACCCGCTCCTGTTCGACGGCGACGCGCGGCACTTCAGCTATCGCGATGGATGGCTGGCTGCCGCCCGCGCCAGTCTCGCCAGCCCCGAACCCGCCCCCGCGTTCTGCATCGAAGGATTACCGTGCCGCCGCGATGCGCGCGACACCGGGGCTTCACGGGCACTCGATCTGGCCGAACTGCTGAGCTGGTCGCGACTGCCGCCAAGCGCCTTCCTGCGTGACCGCCTGGACATCGTGCTGCCGCGCATCGACGAGCTGGACATCGACCGCGAGCCGATGGCGCTGGCCGATCCGCTGGAGCGCTGGCAGCGACGGCAACGGCTGCTTGATGGCTGGGATGCTGCCGGGCGCCCGCACTACGCCGACACCCTGCATTCGCTACGCGCCCATGCGCTGCTGCCGAAAGGGGCGGTGGGCGATGAGGTATTCACCCGGCATTGGCAGGAGCTGCAGCCACTTTGGCGCGGATTTGATGCCTGGCGCCGGGATCAGGCAGCAACGCATCGTGAACTTCCCGCGTTTGACCTCGACGGATTCCGCATTCACGGCCACCTGCCCTGGCTGGCGACGGCGAGTGCCACGCCCGAAGCCGCGGTCATCGAAGGCGGGCGGGCCGATGGCCGCCACTGGCTGGCGATCTGGTTGCAGCACCTGTGCCGGCACGCTGCCGGGCTGGACGGTGACAGCTGGCTCTATGCGCTGGACGAACAATCGCGACCGCGGCGCTGGCGACTGGCGTCGTTGACCCGCGACACTGCACGGCAATATCTGAGTGCATGGCTGCAGTGCTACCGCGACAGCCTGTGCCAGCCGCTGCCGCTGCTGCCGCGCGCTGCGGCATCTTATGTGCGGGGCTATCAGCAGCCGGCGCGTGGACGCATCGACAACCCGACGCTGCGCGAAGAGCTGCTGGAACGTTTGTTCAGCGATACCGACGACCACGAGCTGTCCGATCCCGCCGTTAGCCTGGCGTTCCGGCCGCGCCGCCCTGGCGAGGAAAGCCTGACCGACCCACTGGCCAGGCGCTTCCGTGAGCTGGCGGAAATGCTGTTCGAGCCGCTGTTCGAGCGGCTCGGCAGGCCGGAGGTGTTGTCGTGAACGCAGCGGCAAAGGAAGACCTGCTGGAAACGGATGTCGGCCTGGCACTGCCGCTGGACGGGTTACGTCTGATCGAGGCCAGCGCCGGCACCG
>JAGRJX010000248.1 GCA_020442545.1 Lysobacterales bacterium | reverse complement strand
ACCGGCGTCATGCGCCACGCCGACGCCGGTTACGACAGCGCGAAGGAATGCGCAAAAGAGCAGGGGCTGAAGCTGCCGATGGGGTGATTCGCGGCATGCGATGGATGCGAACGATCTCGTCAGAGATCAGGTTCGGGTGGAATATACTTCCGTGGAGCATCAGCAGGTGATGAAAGACGTTCTTCCCGACGACCAATGGTTGAAGTTGACTGCAGGCGAACGCAGCTTCGCCCGTGGCGTCGGCTATTGGCACAATGACCGCATTGAAATCACTGGGAATTCCGCAACCGGGATCGAGGCCCGGGCATTTGGCACCGAGGAATATCAGCTCTGGTTGAAGGTCGATGACCACGGCTGGGGATGGGATTGCGATTGCCCGGCAGCGGATGGGGGTGCCTTCTGCAAGCACCTGGTCGCCTTGGTCCTGACGGCGCGTGGCGATGTCGACCAGGACTCGGGCGAGAGCAACGCAGCTCATTCGGATGCCGCTTTGCGCCTGCAGCGACTGCAGGCCGCTGAAGACGAGTTGAGGGTCTTTCTCCAATCCCAGCCTGCCGAACGCCTTGCTGGCTGGCTTCATTCGCTGGCGCAGCGCGATTCTGATGTCGAGAGAATGCTTCAGATGCATCGTGCCGCCGAGGATCCCGGCGCGTTGAAGGCTGTTCTAGCGAAGGCGCTCACTGTTCGCGGCTTTCTCGACTATCGGCGCATACGCGCCTACGCGGAGCGCGTGGAGACGGTGGTTGGCTTGCTGGGCGATCTGCTTCAGCGTGACCCGAAGCAATGCATGAGTCTGTGCGAATACGCCCTTAAGCGCCTGTTCAAGGTTTACGAGCGCAGTGATGATTCCTATGGCTATCTGGGTGGGCCGCTGCAGGATGTCGCCACTCTGTACGCGCGGGCATGCAGCGCCACCCTCCCGGGGAAAGCTCTGGTCAAGCCGCTGCTTGCGCTCCAGGTCAGGGACGACTGGGGCATGCTGCCGCTGTCCAGTTTCTGGACCGCTCTGGGAGCTGAGGGGCAGGCGATGTACGCCAGGCGGGTGGTGGATGATTTCGACGCGCTGCCAGCGCCGGTTTCCAACACCTGGGACAGCGTGGGAGAGGATGTCTGTCATCGTGCCGAAGCGCTGGCTCGCTGCTCCGACGACTTCGACCTCCTTCAGCGGGTCCTGCGGCGCGATCTCTCTTCCGCTTACGCGCACTTGCGGGTGCTTGAAAGCCTGCGCGATGCCGGACGCGAACGTGAAGCGTTGGCGTGGGCCGAGAATGCCGTGAAGCAATTTCCCGGTGATGATCGGCTGCGTTCCGCACTTGCCGAATGTCTGGATGTGGCCGGCATGACCGATGAGGCGCTGGAAATCGAATGGCTGCGCTTCCAGGACCACTCGACGACTGAATGCTGGGATGCGCTCAAGCGCCGCGCGGGCGAAGCCTGGCCCGATTGGCGTGACCGTGCGATGTCTCTCGTGGCAGAGCGGGATCGGACGCGGGGCACCGCGACGCAACAGGCAGATCTGCTGATTCATGATCGTGACATCAGCGCTGCGGTTGAGCTGGCCAGGGCGAATCCGATCGCCGCGCATGTGCTCATGACCCTGGCGGCGCGAATCAAGCGCAACGACCCACTGACCGCCGGCACGTTCTACCTGCGTGTGGCGAAACTGCATGCCAGTTCGCTGCAAACCGGCATGGACTATCGACCATTGGTCGAGACGCTCGCCATGGCATCCAAGCTGGTGCCGGAAGCCGATTGGCGACCATTGCTTTCCGAAGTGCGCGAAACGCACGCCCGCAAGTCCAAACTGATGGGGTTGCTGGACAAGGCCGGGCTGTAGCGCGCCAGGGATGGCGCTCGACGCCCGATTCAAGGAACTCCGGAGCAGACGCGCACAGGGACGGCGGCGAAAAGTGCCGACATGCAGTTGCTGATGCCGGATTGTTTCGCATTGAATGCGGCACTATGTTCAGCGTTACCCTAGATAGAGCACTGAAGCGGCTGGCAACAAAGTAGGGTTGTTTGCCTTGCCTAGTTGGCTATGCACTTGACGCCAAAGGCGCGCCAAGCTTGATTCGTGAGCCATACCTGCGAATGGCAGAGTTGCGTGACTCTGTGATGCACAAAGGCGAACTGAAGCGAGTAGGTTGGGGTGAGCTTGCGAACCCCAACGCTGGTTCCGTTGATCGTGCTCGCATCGTCGATCGCGACGAGGGTCGGGAGGCTGCTGGGGTTCCGTCGTCACCGCCAGCCTACGAGGACAGCGAAGCACGTGGCAGGGTACGTTCTTGACCCCGATCACGCTGCCAACCGATGCTCGTAATAGGGCTTGGCCTTGTCGTCCAAGATGGCGTAGATCGCGTCGAGGTTGGCCGGATCGGGGTTGAGCCAGGCGTCGATGTGATCAGGTTTGATGTTGATGATGCAGCGGTCGTGGCCGGCGGCGGCGACTTCCGGCGGCGGCTCGTCGGTGATCATGGCGAAGGAGTCGAGGTCGG
>JAGRJX010000034.1:13013-15374 GCA_020442545.1 Lysobacterales bacterium | reverse complement strand
ATCATGAAGATGAACGCCTGCAGGGCCACGATCAGAATGTGGAAGATGGCCCAGCCGGCTCCGAGGATCGAACCGAATACGGTGCCGGCAAGTCCGGTTGCGGCCCAGAGCCAGAGGAGCAGGAAGATGATCTCGCCAGCGTAGATGTTCCCGTATAGCCGCAGGGAGTGCGACAGCGGCTTGGAAACGTACTCGACGAGATTGAACGCGAAGTTGGCCGGCCAGATGAGGGGATGGGACCCGAATGGCGAGCAGAACAGCTCGTGTATCCAGCCTCCCAGTCCCTTCGCACTGATGGAGAAGAAGATCATCAGGATCCAGACGGACAGTGCGAGCGCGAAGGTGGTATTCACATCTGCAGTCGGAACCTGGCGCCAGTGGTGCAGATGGAAGACGTGTTCGTAGATCGCCGCCATGATGTCAACCGGCAGGAAATCCATGGCGTTCATCAGAAGGACCCAGACGAAGACCGTCAGTGCGGTCGGCGCCACGAAACGGTGGCGGTCGCCGTGGAAGATCACCTTCACCTGCTCATCGATGAATCCGATTGCGAGTTCCACGAAGGCCTGGCGCCGGGACGGCACACCGGCGGTCGCGCCGCGGGTGACCCACCAGAAGAATCCGAGACCGACGATGCCCATGAGCACTGCCATGACCAGGGTATCGACGTGGAGGGTCCAGAAGGACCCTTCGCCCACGGAAGAAGTGAAGTTGGTGAGGTGGTGCCCGATGTACTCGGTGGGCGTGGGTTGCGATTCCGCAGCCATGATGTCTGAAGCGATTCCTCAAGTCTCGCGAACGAAAACCGCCATCGACTGGATCAGCGTCGCGACAATGAAGGTCGCGAGGAAGATGACCGAGACCAGTTGCGTGTAGTGCGAGATCACGAACCACAACTGGAAGACGACGACGAGTACTTTGACCCCTTCAGCCCGCAAGACGGCGCGAACGGCAAGACCGGCCGACCCCGACTTACTCATGCGGGCCACGAGGGCAAACGCCAACGTGGCCACCACGCTTATGCCTCCGCCGAGCAGGGCGGAAACGGCAGCGCTTGTCCCGAGTAGCGTAGCTGCGAGCGCCGCAACCGACGTGAAAACCACCTGCCACGTCAGTACGACACGAATGGGGCGGCGCCCTCCTGGGAACATTTCCGGCCGCTCCACTACGCTGGCGAGCAAAGCCCCGGAGTATATCGATCGACGCCTGGGCGGTCAACGTGCTGCGCTGCAACGTACCGAGTGCGCGCGCGGCACGACGGCCGGCCAGATCCCGGGCCAACGGGGTCCAAGGCGCGCCAACAGCACGGTTTCGGTAGGCTGACGCTGTATCCTGCGGCCGTTTATCGCAGTCTGCCCAGAAGCGTCTCGAGTTGGTCCAGTGAGGAGAAGTGGGCCGAAAGGGAACCGCCTTTTCGCGATCGCATCCGGATTTCGATCCGGACTCCCAACCGGTCCGACAATTCCTCCTCGAGTCGGCGAACGTCTGGATCCTTGCGCTGGGGGCGTCGGGTGCCGGCGGTCGCGCCTGCAGCCTTGGCCGCTTCGCGCTCGGCCTCCCGGACATTCAGGCCACCGGCAGTGATCCGGTGGGCCAGAGCGAGCTGCGCGGAAGGATCGAGGGGTAACAGCGCACGAGCGTGGCCCATGTCGAGTGCGCCATCGAGGATCATCTGCTGGATCGCTTTCGGAAGACTCAGCAGGCGCAGGATGTTCGTTACCGCACTTCGAGATCGTCCGATCGCCTCGGCTGCGGCCTGATGAGTCATGCCGAAGTCGTCGATCAGCCGCTGGATTCCGGCTGCTTCTTCGATTGCGGAGAGGTCTTCCCGCTGAATGTTCTCGATCAGCGCCATCGCCAGCGCGGCGTTGTCGTCGGTTTCACGGACCACACAGGGGATGTCGCGCAATCCGGCCTGCTGCGCGGCGCGCCAGCGGCGTTCGCCGGCGATGATCTCGAACTTTCCACCGCTGAGCGGCCGCACCACCACCGGCTGGATCACGCCCTGCGCCTTGATTGACTCGGCCAGTTCGGCCAGTGCGTCGGCATCAAAGTGACTGCGTGGCTGGTAGCGGCCCGGCTGCAGCTTCTCGATCGGCAACTGGCGCAGTGCGTCCTTGCTGTCGGCCTTTGCGCCGTCGTCGCTGTCGCGGTTGAGCAGGGTGTCCAGGCCTCGACCGAGACCGCGCTTCTTCGCCGCCATCATGGCGTCTCCTTCGCCGGGTTGCTGTCGCGCGTCCGTTCGCGCCGGATGATTTCGCCGGCAAGGCCGAGGTAGGCGATGCCGCCGCGCGAGGCGCGGTCGTATTCGACGATGCTCTGACCGTGGCTGGGCGCCTCGGCCAGGCGCACGTTGCGCGG
>JAGRJX010000034.1:0-12997 GCA_020442545.1 Lysobacterales bacterium | reverse complement strand
CCTTGTCGCCGAAATGCTCCTGCAGCTGTGCGGACACTTCACTCGACAGGTTGTTGCGCACGTCGTACATGGTGCGCAGGATGCCTTCGATCTCGAGCCCGGGATTGAGCTTCGCCTGTACCGCGCGGATGGTATCGACCAGCGCGGACAGCCCTTCCAGCGCGAAGTATTCGCACTGCAGCGGCACCAGCACGCCGCTGGCGGCGGTCAGGCCGTTCAGCGTCAGCAGGTGCAGCGACGGCGGGCAGTCGATCAGGATGTACTGGTATTTGTCGCGCAGCGGTTCCAGGCGCTCGCGCAGGCGCTGCTCGCGCGCCATCGCGTCCATCAGCTTGACCTCGGCGGCGGTCAGGTCGCCGTTGCCGGGCAGCAGGTCGTAGCCGGCCTTGGTCGCGACGATGGCGTCCGCCGCATCGGCCTCTTCCAGCAGCACCTCGCAGCCGGACAGCTCGACCTCGTGCTTGTCCACGCCGGACGCCATGGTGGCATTGCCCTGCGGGTCGAGATCCACCAGCAGCACCTTGCGCCGCGCTTCGGCGAGCGCGGCGGCGAGGTTGACGGCGGTGGTGGTCTTGCCGACGCCGCCCTTCTGGTTGGCGATGGCGATGATGCGTCCCATGTGTCTGGCTTCTTCCGTCGAAATCTCTGCGCTCAGTATTCCGCCTGATCCGCGCGGCGCGCGACGCGGATCAGGTGACGCTCGGCATCGAGGCCGGGCACCCTCAGCGGAACGATGTCGGTCACCGCCCAGCCATCGGGCAGCGCTGCGATCTCCGCATCGGGAACCTGTCCCTTCATTGCCAGCAGCTGCCCATCCGGGCGCAGCAGCCGTCCCCCAAGGTCCAGGATCAGCGCTAGGGTACCCAAGGCCCGCGCGGTAAGACAGTCGAATTCGCCCGGCTCCTCGACCGCCTCGACCCGCTGCTCCAGCACGCGGACCCGGTCGGCCAGCCCCAGCGCGCGCACCGCGTGGCGCATGAAGCGGGCTTTCTTACCGGCGGATTCCACCAGCGACACGCGCAGTTCCGGGCAGGCCAGTGCCAGCGGAATGCCCGGCAGTCCGGCGCCGGTGCCGAGATCGGCCAGTCGCCGATCGCCGAAGAACGGTGCCATGACCAGCGAGTCGAGCAGATGCTTGCTCACCATCTCGGCCGGATCGCGGATCGCGGTGAGGTTGTAGGTGCGGTTCCAGGTCAGCAGCAGGTCGAGATAGGCCGACAGCGGTTCGCGAAGCGCTTCCGGCAGGCCCAGTGCGTCCAGACCGGCTGCCAGCCGACGCGCCGGGTCGGGACTCAGCAGGTTGGCATTCGGCGGAGTGTCGGGCGCGGCGGCAGGCACGTCAGCAGCGGGTCGGGCGGGAAAGGTCGCCCAGTATCGACGCGCCGGGGGCTGTCGGCAAACGCTGCGAAGCAGAGGGCGCGGAGGGCGACGCGAGCAAGCCGTCAGAGCGTCGGCAGGTGCAGCTGGCAGCGGATCACGCGCAGGCCGAGGCGCCCGAGGTGGCGGTTGAGGCTGTCGCAGTAACGATTGCTGAGACTGCTGAGGCTGTCGTCCTCGGCCCGTTCGCGGCCCAGATCAACCAGTCGCGCCGTGGCTTCCAGCGTGACCAGATCGTCGAGGCGACCCAGCGCAGGCCCGGACACTGCCGGCTCCAGCACCTGGAAATAGATGTCAGCGTCGCTTTGCACCTGCGGCAGGTGGACCTCCACATGGTGTCCCAGCAGCGGGTAGCGGCCGCCATCGCGATCCAGCAGCGGCAGTTGCCAGCGCCAGCCGGGCTTGAGCGTGCGGTGGTATCGGCCAAAACGGTTGACCAGGCGAGCTTCGCCTTCGGGCACCCGGTGCAGCGAAAAAGCCAGCAGAACCACCAGCCCGAGGACCGGGATCAGGAGGTTCAGCATCGCTGGCAGCTGGTTCATGGCAGGTGGTCTTGTTATGGCAGCGCCGAAGCGCTGCATTTGTTATTTCAGGGTGTTGCGCATTGTTCGTGATGCATCGGTCAGAAACTTTCCCCAACTGACCGAATTTTCACAATATTTTAATGATTAGAGGCCGAACACAAGCTGAATCAGCTTTGAACAGGGGGAAGCAGCAGCTCGTGTCGGCGTTGTGACATTTTGTAACGAATGGGTGTCAAGAACCGCGCATCCGGTCGCGGATTCGGCAAAAAATCCCGAATGTTCAATCGCTTCCGGAAATGTGACGGTCATCTGCAATTCTGGACCTGCCAGCCAGAGTGCAGCGCGACCGCAAATGGCAGTCCGACGGCGGAAATTCCGAATGGGTCAGTACCGGGGAATAACGGCGATTGTCGCCAAGCACCCTTCGACCCAAACCGGAAACCGCCATGAACATCGTCCAGCGCGATACCCAGCATCACCCGAGCCGCACCCACCGCCTCTCCGCCCTGATCGCAGCCACCCTCATGCTGACCGGGCTTCCGGCAATGGCCGCGACCTTTACCGTCGACTCGATTTTCGACGACGGTGATTCCAATCCCGGTGACGGTGTCTGCGACCGCGTCGCCGGCGGACCGGTCAGCTGCACGCTGCGTGCGGCCATCGAACAAGCCAATGCCAACGGCAACCCGGGCGCGACCGACTACATCGAGTTTGACCTGCCCACCAGCAGCAGCATTGCGCTGGTGATCAATATCGGCGGAACGCCGCTGCCGACGATTACCCAGCGACTGGTCATCGATGGCCGCACCGCCACCGGCTACAACAGCAGCGCTACCAGCGTCGCCGACGCGGCGCCGCGTGTTTACATCAACGGCAGCGGTCTCGGCGGAACCACGGCTGATGGCTTCCGCATGAACGGCATCAGCCTGGGCGCGATCCATGCCATCGGCATCATCGGCTTTCCGGACAATGGCATCGAAGTCGTCAACGGCGTGGTCGACACGCTGGACGGTAACTGGATCGGCATTGCCGCCAACGGCGGCGTCGATGGCAATGACGGTGCGGGCATCTACCTCAACAACTGTGGGCGCTGCATCGTCGGCCAGGAAATCGAAAGCACGGCAGCCGCAAACATCATTGGGGTAGGCAATCGCATTGGCGACAGCGGCGAAGACGGCATCTACGTGCTGCTGGGCGACAGCAACGTGATCGCCGGCAACGAGGTCGGCTACGGCACCGGCAATCCGGGAAATGCCGGGCACGGCATCCATGTCCTCGGCATCGACAACAAGATTGGCGAATTCCGCGGCACCGGTAGTGGCGACCGCAAGACCAGGAACATCGTCCGCAACAACGGGGGCGATGGCATCCGGGTGGAGACCGGGGGCCAGTGGATCTATGCCAACGATATCCGCGACAACACCGGCAATGGCGTCTCACTGAATGGCAGCGGCAGTCGCCTGGGTTATGTCGCCGCGGGCATGAAGAACTTCATCGGCCGTAATGGCGGGCACGGCGTGGCGGTCGGCAATCTGTTCGCCTCCTACGGCAACATCGTCCAGAACAATCGGATGCACGACAACAGCGGTCGCGGCGTGCACATCGCCGCAGGCAGCAACAACACGGTCAAGCAGAACTACGTCCTCGACAACACCGGCGACGCCGTGCGCGTGGACGGCGACAGCAACCATGTCCTGTCCAACAGCCTCGGGTTTCTGCTGCCCTGCTCGACCTGCACGGAAGAAGTCCACGGCAACGGCAACAACGGTGTGGTGCTGGTCGGCGACAGCAACGACGTGACCGGCAACCGGATCGCGGAAATGAGCGACGACGGCATTGACGTGGTCAGCGGCGACGCCAACATCATCAGCGGCAACCAGATCGGCATGAGCAACGACGGCCTGGACTGGGGCAACAACACCGGCGGCATCTTCGATACGGGCGGCATCCGCGTGCGAAATGGCGCAACCAATACCCTGGTCGAGGACAACCGGATCGGCTTCAATAACCAGGGCATCATCCTCGAAGGCGGCGGCACCGAAGTCTGCGGCAATCGCATTGGGGTCGGCAGCGGAGACGAACTCGCCGGCAATGTCGGCGAGGGCATCTGGCTGCCCGGTGGCGGCAACCTGATCGGCGATCCGGACAGCGGCTGCAGCGCCAACGTCATCGGCGACAACGGCTCGGACGGCATCCAGGTCGACAGTCCGGCCAACATCATCCGCGGCAACCAGATCGGTGGTGTGCCCGGCATCAACCTCGGCAACCACAACGGCGGCATCCTGCTGACCACTGCCAACGCCTACCTCAACGAGATCAAGGGCAATACGCTGGTCTACAACAGCAACGACGGCGTACGCGTCGGCACCACATCGGGAACGCGCAACCGCATCGAGCAGAACAGCTTTAGCGACAACGGCGATCTTGGCATCGACATCAATGACGACGGCTACACCGCCAACGACGTGGGCGACATGGACAGTGGCGCCAACAACATCCAGAACCATCCGGTGATCACCGCACTGGTCGGCGGTGTCGGCGAACTGAGCGTCACCTACCGCGTTGACACCAATACCGTGCGCGCGGCCTATCCGCTCAGCGTGGATTTCTACCTCAACGGCGGCGGCACCAACCAGGGCCGCACTTTCATCCAGAGTGATGTGTATGCCGAGTCGGTGACGCCACCCGCAACCAACTACGAGAAAACCATCACAGTGACGCTGCCGGCCGGCGTCTCCACCGGCGGACTGACCAGCATGGTGATCGACAGCGACGGCAGCAGCTCCGAGTTCAGCCCGCCACTGGGCTTCACAGCGGTTCCGCCAAGCACTGACATCTTCAAGGACGGCTTCGAGGACTGAGCGCACTTGCCATTGGCGCCGATGGCGTCAGTATGGGCGGGTCCAAGGGAGGGCCCGCCCATGCAACCGATCCGGATCATCGCCAGCCTGCTGATACTGCTGGGTGCAGCAACTGCATTCGCCACCAACGCACCGCGCACGCTGCGCGTCGACTACAGCCATAGCGGCAACGCATTGTCGGACAGCTACAGTGTCGACAAGGTGGTGATCGAGCCACTGCCGTGGCCGGGCGATCCCGACCAGAACATTGATCGCCTGCGTCGCGGCGCCTACTTCTTCGAGGTCGTCGATCCGGCAACGAACGCGGTGCTGTATTCGCGCGGCTTCAGCTCGATCTTCGGCGAGTGGCGGACGACCAGCGAAGCGCGATGGATGAATCGCCGCTTCAGCGAGTCCCTGCGCTTCCCCATGCCGGACAAACCGGTGCGCGTCCGCCTGTATGCACGCGATGACCGCAACCAGTTCTCGCAGGTGTGGACGACGGACATCGATCCGACGGCGCTGGACGTGCGCCATGCATCGTCACCAAAGCCCGGCGAGGTGGTCAGCATCCGCGACAGTGGTCCATCGCCGGACAAGGTTGATCTTTTGATTCTTGGCGATGGTTACACCGTCGCCGAGCAGGACAAGTTCATCGCCGACGCCAAACGTCTGAGCAACGAACTGTTCAAGGTGTCGCCGTTCAAGGATCGCGCGAATGACTTCAACGTCCACGCGCTGATGGCGCCGTCACCTGAATCGGGCGTGGCAAGGCCATCCAGCGGTCTGCACCGCTGGACGCCACTGGGCACGCGCTACGACGCCTTCGGCAGCGAGCGCTACGTGCTGACCTTCGAGAACGAAGCCCTGCGCGACATCGCGCAGTGGGCGCCCTACGAGTTCATCGAAATCCTGGTGAACAACGAGACCTACGGCGGTGGTGGCATCTATGGCCTGTACAGCACCGCGGCTGCCCGCAGCGAATGGTCGCCCTACCTGTTCGTGCACGAGTTCGGCCACCACTTCGCCGGCCTCGCCGACGAGTACTACACCTCATCGGTAGCGTACGAGACTGGTGGCGAGCGCAAGGAACCGTGGGAGCCCAACGTCACTGCACTGCGCAATCCCGCGCAGCTCAAGTGGCGCTCCATGGTGAAAGCGGACACACCACTGCCAACGCCATGGCCAAAGGCCGAATTCGAAGAACACCAGCAGGATTACCAGAAGGTCCGCGCCAAACTACGCGAAGACCAGCGTCCCGAGTCGGAAATGAACGCCCTGTTCCGCCGAGAAAAGACGCTGGAGGAAGACCTGCTGGGCAAGGCCAGGTACGCCAATACGATCGGCGCCTTCGAAGGCGCCAACTACGAAGCCACCGGCTACTACCGCCCCGAAGCCAACTGCGTGATGTTCACCCGCACCGAAGCCTTCTGCAGCGTCTGCGCGGCGGCTGTCGAGACGGTGATTGACCAGTACGCTGCGCCAAGTTCCGACTAGCCATACGGGCGGTCGCTATTGCTGCTCGAAGAGCTCCGTCAGCGAGTAGCACGCATGGCAAGGGTCGCAGCGATAGCGGACGGCTTCCCTTGTCTTGTGCACGTATCGGAAATCCAGGCCAGTCGAACCAGACTCCCAACCCATCGAGTGCTTCGGTGGAACGTGAAAACGCCCAAGCTTGCGATGACAGGCCGGGCACTTTTTGGGTCGGAACAGGAAAAACCACCATTCCCGCCAGCCCTTGATGTCGAGTTCATGGGAAGACACGGAACCTCGTCACTTGCAGCACCAGCGGGTTTCCATACACCGGCGCCATGCTGAGTCGATCAGGCCACCTGAGAAATGGTTTTCTTGAGCAATCAGCTTTTGCTGGTGACCCACCAGACCAGCGCAATCACCGCTACCCAGAAGAGGATGCCGGCCATGGTCGCGGTCTCTGCGGACAACTGTCGGTGATCTCGAACAGCCCTCGAACGAACTCGCTTCACACCCCGCTTGGGTGGTGATAGCGGCTCAACGTCGTAGTAGCCGAACGAAAGTGCTGGCACAAGAAGCCAGCCAGTCGCGTATCCGAGTGCGTAGAAAGCGCACTCGAATACGAATCGAAAAAGTACCTCTGCCGCTATCTCGACCGGCACTTGGGACCGACCGGGTTTTCAGGCCTTGATCCGGAACGCGTTCTCCAGCGCCTGTTTGTCGAAGGCGGCGGTGCCTTCGCCATCTTCGGCGTAGCGGTACAGGGCGGTGGCATAGATGCCCTGCAGCGCGGCCTGGATCAGGGCCAGCAGCACGAAGGCCAGCACCATCAGCGCGCCGAAGGTAATCCCGAGCGCGGCGGACTTGGCGGCGATGGCGCTGCCGCCCAGCACCACGGCAATGGCGATCAGGCCGATCCACAGGAAGGCGAACACCAGGCCGATGCCACCGTTGCCGATCAGGTTTTCGCCCCAGGTCTTCTTCAGCAACACGGCGCTTTCCTTGACCGCGTCCAGCGGGCCGACGTCGCGATGCACCAGCACCGGCACGGCCATGAACTGACTGATGGTCCACGCCGCGCCGAGCAGGCCGACCACGATCTTGCCGACGAAGCCGGCGCGCTCCTCGATGGCGCGCAGGATCATGCCGACCGTCGCCGCGATGATTGCGTAGCCGAAGATCACGCCGATCTTGCGCCGGGCGATGCCGAGACCATCGGCCAGCGTCGCCTGCTTGCCGTCGAGGTGCATGCTCGCCGCGCCGACCAGCGCCGAGTTGAAGAAGATGATCACGAAGTACTGCACGGTGTAGAAGCCGAAGGCCCAGACGTAGGCCAGCGGATTGCCGCCTTCGTCGCTGAAGGCGTGCATCAGCCAGCCGCTGGTCGCCGCCGGCACGATGAAGGTGGCCGCGACCACAATGCAGGCGATGGCCGACACCAGCGGGAACAGCAGCAGCGACGGATTGGCTTTCAGTACCGAGGCGCTGGCCTTGATCAGCGACCAGCTGCGCGAGAAACGTTCGAACATGGTGATGCTCCCCAAGGATCAACAGGACGATGCAGCGATGATGCCATGCCCCAGTGACGATGGCGTGGCCAGCTTGTGACCACGCCATCGTCTTCAGGAGCGCCGCAGATCAGATCGGTGATCCGGGCGGAATTGGCGGCAGCTTCCGCAATTCAATCGAGCTGGGATCGTCGAGATAGCGGGTGATGCGATTCGCTGCATCGCGACGGCTGGCGGCGACCGTGCCGCTGCCCGGATTCGCGGCCAGCCAGCGCTCCAGCCGGCCCAGCGCGGAGCGGATGCTGGCGGCAACGGCGGAATGCAGTTTTGCGTCCTGCGACACCAGCATCAGCGCGTCGAGCACGATCCAGTTGGCGGCGTTCTGTACGGCGACCGCAGCGGGGCCGCTGTCCTTGCCGGCATCACGCTGCCAGCTGCCGGCGATCAACGCATCCAGCACTTCCTGCACGCCGGGCTGCTTCGCATCCTGCGCACGCTGCCAGGCCACGCGGTTGAGCCGTGCCGGATCGAGCAGGAACTGCAGCGTGTTCGCCGCAGCCGCTTCGACGGCGGCAATCGGATCGAAGGTCGATGCGGTATTGCTGGCGAAATCCTCGCGGGTCCGGCCGTATTCGTTCGACGGCGGTGTCATCAGCTTGAGTACCGCGTCCGGCAACGCCAGCTGCTCGCTGCCCAGCAACGCAACCAGCCGCTGCAGCGCGGCACGCTGTCGATCCGCCGGCACGATGCGGGTACCGGCTGTCGTGTCGCCGACGTTGCCGTAGTCAAAGGCCGCACCACCGAGTTGCCGCGCCACGGCTTCCAGTTGGTAGCGGTGCAGCAGATAGATCGGCACCAGCCGCGACTCCAGTTCGCCGAGCTGTCGATCCGGCGGCAGCACGTTGACGTTGAAGCCGGCCAGCGCACGCTGGCGGATCGCCATCAGTTCGTCGTAGCGCGCGATGCTGTCCGCGCCGTTGTCCCAGAGCAGGCCATCGGGATCGGACGCACCGGTGGCGCGCGCGTCGCTGTCGCTGATGTAGCGATAACCTTGTGCGCGGATGGCCTGGCGAAGCTTGGCGAGATGCTGCGCCGCGCGGCCATCGGCAAATTCGCTGTAGCCGTGCGCCACCAGAAAGTCATCCCAGGGACCAACGCCGACGCCGTAGGCTTTCGACAGATCAAGCCGGTCGCCATCAAGGCGAAAGTCCGGATGCGGATAGTCCATCACCGAACCGTTGCCGTGGCGACTGGCGGCGAAGTTGTGGGCAAATCCCAGCGTATGACCGACCTCATGCGCGGCCAATTGGCGCAGCCGCGCCAGCGCCATGGCTTCGGCTTTCCGGTGACGTTCCGCCGGATCACTGACACCGAACGCACCGAGCAGCGCTTCGGCAATCAACATGTCCTGGCGCACGCGCTGCGAACCCAGCAGAACCGAACCCTTGATGATCTCGCCGTTGCGCGGATCGGTGATGGCCGCACCGTAGCTCCAGCCCCGGGTGGCGCGATGCACCCACTGGATCACGTTGTAGCGCACGTCCATCGGATCAGCGCCTTCTGGCAGCAGTTCGACGCGAAAGCCGTTCTCGAAACCGGCCTTGTCGAAGGCGTCGGCCCACCAGCCCGCGCCTTCCATCAGCGCCGAGCGCACCGGCTCCGGCGTTCCGGGATCGACGTAGTAGATGATCGGCTCGACCACCGGCCCACGTTCGGCCGTTGGATCGACGCGCTGCAGGCGATGCCGCGGCTGGAACTTCACCTGCAGCGAATCACCCAGCGGCTGCGCGAAGTCGGTAAAGCCGACCGAGAACGCACCCGATGACGGATGGTAGGCGCGCGGCGTGTAGCCCGGCTCCGGCAGGCGCACCAGGCTGATGTGCTGGCGCAGCGTGATCGCCTGCGGGTCCATGGCCACGTCGCGCACGAACTGCCCTTCGCCGGCGCCGGTGAAGGTCAACAGCCCTTCAAGCTCGGTGTTATCGGGAAAGGTCTTTGAGGCGTCCGGCAGGGCGACGCTGCGATCACCATCGATCTTGTAGTCGCCCTGCTGGGTGGCCTTGAGCTGCCTGGCGATGCCGTGGCGGTCGCTGGCGAGGAAGCTGGAGAAATCGACGCGCAAGGGCTCGCCGTCCAGAACATCGCCGGCCCAGAGCACGGAATCGGCGAAGGCTTCTTCGACGCTGGCGCGCTCGCGGGCGTTCTCCGACCGCGCCACAAAGCGCGTATTGCGCTCGACCAGCAGCAGCTTCTTGCCCACGCGACGGAATTCGACGAGATGCATTTCGCCGGGCTGGCCGCGATCCAGGCCAACATCGTTGGAGCCGAGGCCCGACGGCAGCGATGTCATCATCAGAAACGGTTCGTCCAGCGCCTTCACGCCGAGGATGACCTTGCCGTCTACGTTCGCGTAGAGGTCGAACAGACCGGTCTGCGTCGGCGTCGGCGTCGCCGCCTTGCGCCTGGCGAGGGCATCAGGCGAACCGAACAGGCAGGCCAGCAGCGGCAGGATTAGCAGCAGACTTGAAAAGCGAATAGCGTTCATTGGCGTTCCCGGCGGGCAAGTCCGGCCACTGTAACGGCACCGGTCCTGCCTGCAAGTGGCGGCCGATGCTCGACAGCCGGGACAGCCGCAGTTCATGCTGCGGCGACGGAATCGAAGCCACCCCGCGTTGCAGGAGTCACGAAGCCGGTATCGACCGCTTCGTTTCCCTTTCCAAGGAGACACCTCATGCACAAGTCACGCTGGATGATCACGGGCATCGCACTGCTGCTCGCGTCACCGCTGCTGCTGGCCACCGGCCAGAAGGGCAGCCACCGCACGGACGCCAACGGTTTCCCGCCGCGGCTGTCGGCACTCGACGCCAACAAGGACGGCAAGCTCAGCGCCGCGGAAATCAGCGCCGCCGAAAACGACCGCATCGCCCGACTGGACGCCAATGGCGATGGCGAAGTCACCGCCGAGGAGTTCAAGGCGCAGCGTGAGGCGCGTCGCCTTGAGCGCCAGCAGAAGATGATGGCGCGTCTGGATACCAACGGTGACGGCATGGTCAGTACCGACGAAGTGAAGGCCCGCGGCCACGAGCGGATGATGAGGCTGGACACCAACGGTGACGGCGAGATCAGCGCCGAGGAGTTGAAGGCGCAACGCCATCGCATGCATGGCGGCAAGCGTGGCGGGCAGCGCCGCCACGGCCGGCCGGACGATACCCCACCGGCAGGCATCGGCGGCTGAGCGCAAGCGGCGTGCCCGGCACTGAAGCCACTGACGAATGACCGCGGCAGGCGGCGATGACCGCGACCTGCCGCTGGTCATCGCCACAGGACAGGGCGACGCCTCGGCCGCCGCAACGCTGGTCGACCGCTATGCCCGACGCTTGCAGACCTTCGCCTGGCGCATGCTGGGTGATCGTGCAGAAGCCGAGGACGTGGTGCAGGAGAGCTTCCTGCGACTGTGGAAGCACGCGCAGCGCTGGAAACCCGGCACCGCGCGCTTCTCCACCTGGCTGTTCCAGGTGGCGGCGAATCTCTGTCGTGACCGCCTGCGGCGGCGGCCGCGCTACCACGATGCCGACGCTGTTGAATGGCTGGCGGATGACGCACCGAGCTCCGGCGAGCAGTTGCAGCAGGATGAACGAGATCACGAGGTCCGTCAGGCGATCCGCGCATTGCCGGCGCGCCAGCGCGAGGCCCTGCTGCTCAGCCACTACGACGGCATGGGCAATCTGGAGATCGCCGCGGTGCTGGATGTCAGCGTCGAGGCCGTGGAATCACTGCTGGCCCGCGCGCGACGTACGCTGCGCCGCGAGCTGGCAATGCTGGACAGGAGTGGAAACGGGGACGACCAATGACCAAGACGACAAACACAGGCATGACGCTGGAGCGGTTTGAGGACCTGCTCGACCGCCACGGCAGCGAACTGGCCCGCTGGCCGGACGACGCCGGCATCGCGGCGCAGTCCTTGCTGCCAGCGTCGCCCGAAGCGCGCGCGCTGCATGCGCAGGCGGCAGCACTGGAACAGCGGCTCGCCGGCTTCCACGCGCCCGATCTGTCGTCCGAGCTGCGTTGCCGGCTACTTGACGACTTCAACGGCCGGCGCACGCAGCGTGCATGGCTGGCGCTGCTGTGGCTGCAGCTAGGCGGCGCGCGCATCGCAGTACCGGCGCTGGCCGCAGCGCTGATGCTGGGTTTGGCCATCGGCAGCTGGCTGCCATCGACAGCCGTCACCGATGGCGGGATCGGCAGCGATGACGCGCTGGCATTGCTGCAGTATGACCTTGGCAACAACGGCGACTGGGCGATGGAGACGCCGCAATGAGCGCAGCACAGACGGAACGCCAGCTGTCGCTGCCGCTGCTGGCATCGTTGCTGCTGAATGCACTGCTGATCGGCATTCTCGCCGCGCACTGGTTCAAGCCTGACGGTCGTCCCGAGGCTCACCGCCTGCCGGCCGGCCTTCCGTCAATCCACGCGCTGGCACGTGGACTGGATGCGAACAGTCGCCGCGACCTGCGGCAGCAGTTCGGCAAACACCGCAAGGCGATCCGCAGCGCGCTACAAGCCGCTCGTGCGTCGCGTCAGGAGGTCGCGATCGCCCTTGAGGCCGAGCCGTTCAGCGGCGAGATGCTGGCGACCGCCTTTGCCCATCAGCGCCAGGCTGATACGGCGATGGCTGCCGCCATCCAGCGCGTTCTGCTGGCTTTTGCGCGCGACCATTCGCTTGCCGAGCGGCGGACGCTGCTCCGCGCCATGAGCCGCGACGGCCGCGGGCGCGGCGAACGACGTCCGGCACGCGAGGAAGGCGCGCACCCGACCGGACGCCCGTTGCGCAACGACAGCAACACCGAACCGCCGCTAGACTGAGTGGCGGCGAAGGCCAGTGTCACCGGCCCTCGTCGGGATTGATGGCAGGAAGTGGTCGCCGCAGGGCAAGGTCGTTCATTCGGCCCGGCCGGAAGCAAAGCGCGGCACAGGCCTTACAATATGGAGATCGCATCGAAAGGACTCGCCATGGGTTTCCCCCGCACCCGCCCGCGTCGCCTGCGCCGCGACGATTTCTCGCGCCGCCTGGTCCGCGAAACCCGGCTTTCCGCCGATGACTTCATCTACCCGGTTTTCGTGCATGAACTCGACGGTCGCGAGCCGGTGCCGTCCATGCCCGGCGTCGAGCGCGTCTCCATCGACGAACTGCTGCGCGTTGCCGAACAGGCCGCCGAACTGCGCATTCCCGCGCTGGCGCTGTTCCCGGTCACCGCGCCCGAGGCCAAGTCGCTGG
>JAGRJX010000247.1 GCA_020442545.1 Lysobacterales bacterium | reverse complement strand
CGTCCTGCGAGAGATGGAACCAGGCCACGGAGCCCTACCGGCTGGCAGAGAATACCTGGTACGTCGGCACGAAAGGGTTGGCGTCAGTCCTTGTGGTCGATCCGGAAGGCCTGGTGCTGATTGACGGCGGACTGCCGCAGTCCGCTGAACGCATCCTCGACAACGTGCGTCGTTCCGGCTTCGATCCGAACGACATCCGCTGGATCCTCAACTCGCATGCGCATTTCGACCACGCTGGCGGTATCGCGGCGCTGGCGCGAATCACCGGGGCAAGGGTTGCCACCGGTCGCGATGGCGTCGTCGCACTCAGCGACGATCCGCCCTATCACCCGGATGACCCGCAGGCTGGCTTTGGTAGCGTCACGCTGTTCCCCCGCGTCGATGACATCCGTGCCATTGAGGATGGCGAGAAGATCATCGTCGGCAACACCACGATCACCGCCGTGGCTACGCCTGGTCACTCTCCCGGCGGCATGAGCTGGACATGGCAATCCTGCGATCACGCCGAACATTGCCGTGACGTTGTCTACCTCGACAGCCTCAACGCCGTTTCCCACGACGACTATCGTTTCAGCACTCACCCAGCCACCGTGGATGCGCTGCGCGGCAGCATCCAGCGCATCGCCGCTCTGCCCTGCGACGTGGCGGTCGCCGCGCATCCGGATCAGCTACCGACGGCCATGGGGAAGGAGAGTCGCTGTGAACGCTATGCGGCCCAAGCCGCACATCGACTGGAAATGCGACTGGAAAGCGAGCGCGGCAAACCATCCAGCCAAAGCACTCCCGCCTGAACTTTCGTCGCGCACCGGGTTCTTTTGTGGACCACGAAACCAGACAGTCGCCCGAAGTCCCATGACATGACCGGGCTCCCTTGAAATACTGCCGCGCTTGTTCGGCCTCCTGTTCGCCATCAGCGCTGTGGGTGGGCTGGAGCGACTGGTCGTCGAAGGAAGCGAACTGCACGCCTCGCTTTCGACGCATTCACTGGAGGATGGCCCGACCCGCCATGTCCAGGTTGACGTCCTGCGAGGCAACCCGTATATCGCTTCGGACGCGGCATTCATCAATGCCATTGCCCGCAGCGGCTCGCAGGGGCGGCTCGAAGGCCGCGGTATCAGCGCCGCCCTCTACGCCCTCTACGATGGTGAAAACAATGTCGGCTTCTACGGCCTGAAAGCCGCGTCCGACAGCGATGCGGAACGGCTGGACGACACACTGCGCATGGTATGGGCACACAACGCGCGCATCGACCTGGCCAAGGTCCACCGCGATGGGCGAATACTGCTGGTAGTGTGGACCGACGGCGTGCCCCCCGATGTCTGGAAGGCGGTGAACGATCAAGTGGCCATCCGACTGGCCACGCACTGAAGCCAGGCCTGGACCGATATCGGCATGGAAACCGGCCGCACGAGCGGTCAGGGCAGCATCTTGATGGCGGGCCGCAAACCGGTCATCAGTGACGTTGCGGCTTCTCCATCATTTCCGGCGACACGCACATGCAGGGCCAGCAGGAAGGCGCGCAGGTTGTGCAGACGATTGAGAGCGGCCTCGCTATTGAAGGCGTCGTTCCAGGATGCCAGCGGTGCCGGGTCGGCAAGCTGGGCGAACCACGCCGTCCAGCCGACTTCATTCACCCACCCGCGGGACGCTACCGCAACGACCACGCGCGCGAGTCGGCCTTCCTCGCCGAAGCGGTAGGCCACGGATGACGGCCCGACCTGCGAAGCGATGGCATCGAGGATGGGCTTCGCGGATTCCTCACCCAATGCGGGGTTGAGCGTCAGTTGCAACAGCACGTCGGCACCGTGCGCCACGCCGTGACGCCAGCCTTCACCGTCGACGAAGCCGCGATAGTCGCGCACGTCGCGCAGATAGGCCGTGGCCGCCGCCAGCGTCTCGCGCCGCTGTGCCTGATCAAGAAACGGCGCGATGCGATCCACGCGCATGACCTCGGACAGCACCAGTGCCGCAAACGGCGCACGGAAGCCATCGGCATCCGGCGACTGCAGATAAGCCAGCAAGTCGCCGCGCAGGCGCTGCAGGGTTTCCGGCGTCAGCTTGCCGTCGCGCATCCAGGTCGAAAGCGTGGTGTAGGCCAGCGTGTCGCGCAGCGCCGGATCGGGGTGACCAAGGCAATCGAGCAAGGCGATGGCCAACTGCTGGCGCTGCATCTCATCAATGGACGTCGTCTGCGAGCCCGCGTCCGTGACCAACGCCGGTGGTGGGCAGCCTTGCCCGCCGCTCGCGGCCACGACAGGCAGCGACAGCGCAATCAAGAACAGTCCAGCCAGCAGGGACGGTGGGCGGCAGGCGATGCGGCGTGCATTCACGGCTGGGTGGATCCGGTTAGAGGACGTCGCCAAGCCTGCGTGCCTCGCCCGGCCAACGCAAGCCAGCGCCGACGAACGCGCAAGAATCTCCCGTTGCCGTACCGCGACCACCCCATCTTTCGGGCCATGGCACCGCCGCCATCAGGCGCTATGCTGGGCGGGTTTTTGATCGGGGAAACTGCCTTGAAGACTTGTTCAGGACTCGCCATCGTCGCGGCCGTGGCCCTTGCCCTGTCCGGAAATCCGGCGCGGGCGCAGGATGCCGGCAGCAGCGACGCCACTACCGACGACACGGCCCAGACCGCCGCTGTCGACCCTTCGGCCGAAGTCACAGCCAGCGAGGCCATGCCGGTCGCCGACATTCCGCTGGCCTCACCCGATGCCCGCGCCGTCCGCGAAGCCAGCGCGCCGAACGCCTGGGGCGGCCCGCGCCAGCCCGGTGCGGCGACGCTGTCGGATCGCGTCGTCGCCTACGACATCGACGTCGAGCTCGATCCGGTCGAGCACACGCTGGACGGCCAGCAGAAGCTGACCTGGCGCAACCGCAGCAACGTCGCGGTTGGCAGCGTCTATCTGCACCTCTACCTCAACGCCTTCCGCAGCGAGGGCAGCACCTACTTCACCGAGTCCCGCGAGCGCGGCTTTGCCTTCCGCTCCGACGTGGCCACGGAAGAAGGTGACTGGGGCTACACCGACCTCAAGAGAGTCGAGCAGAACGGACAGGCAGTCAGCTGGGAGTTCGTGCATCCCGACGGCGGCCCGGAAACCGACATGACGGTGGTCCGCTTCGACCTGCCCGAGCCGGTCATGCCCGGCACCAGCACCACGCTGGACATCGACTTCCACGCCCAGCTACCGCGCGTGGTCGCGCGTACCGGCTATTTCGACAGCTTCCACCTGATCGGCCAGTGGTTTCCGAAGATCGCCGTGCTGGAACTGCCCGGCGAACGCGGCGCCACCGCGCCGCGCTGGAACGCCCACGAATTCCACCTGCACAGCGAGTTCTACGCCGACTTCGGCAGCTTTGACGTGCGCATCACCGTGCCGGAGGCCTACACCGTCGGCGCCACCGGCAAGCTGCAGGGTGAGCCGACCGTCGCCGACGGCAAGCGCACTTCACGCTACGTGCAGGACGACGTGATCGATTTTGCCTGGACCGCCTTCGACCGCTACGGCGAGCTGACCGGCACATGGAGCGGCGAAGGCAGCCCCGACGTCAGCATCCGCGTGCTCTACCCCACCGAGTACGAGGACAACGCCGCGCCGGCGCTGAAGGCCACGCAGGATTCGCTGACCTTCTTCTCCGACACGCTCGGCCCGTACCCCTACGAAACCGTCACCGTGGTAATCCCGCCGCATAACGCTGGTGAAGCCGGCGGCATGGAGTACCCGACCTTCTTCACCGCCGACAGTGTCGATGACTACGAGCCAGACACCATCGGTGCCTGGGGGCTGGACTTCGTCACCATCCACGAATTCGGCCACGGCTACTTCATGGGCATCCTCGCCTCCAACGAGTTCGAGGAGCCGATGCTGGACGAAGGCCTGAACGAGTACTGGGACCAGCGCATGATGCGCGATCGCGAGCAGCCGATCCCGCTGTCGTTCGCACCGCTGAAGTGGTTCGGCATCAAGCCGACGCTTACCGCTTTCAACATGGAGCGCCTTGGCGCGCGCCTGGCTGAAGGCGTCGACGGCATGGGAGAGAACGCCTGGAACCGGTACAGCTCCGGCAGCTACGGCAGCGTCTATTCTCGCACCGCCACCACCATGCACGACCTGGAGGAACTGGTCGGTCGCGAGAAGATGGAAGCGGCCTTCAAGCTCTACTACGAGCGCTGGAAGTTCCGCCATCCCAGCGTGGCCGACCTGCGTGACGCGCTGATCGATGGCACCGGCCAGCCGGAGATCGTCAATCGCGTGTTCGATTCGCAGGTTTACGACGTCGAGCGCGTCGACGACTACATCGTCAAGGTCGACAGCATGCGCCAGAAGCCCTTGCTCGGCCTGTTCGAGGACGAGGACGGCAAGGTGACCGAAGTCACCTCGGAAAACCGTGACAAGACCATGGAAGACGCGCGCA
>JAGRJX010000033.1 GCA_020442545.1 Lysobacterales bacterium | reverse complement strand
ACCCGCGGCGGCATCTTCATGTACCCGGTGGACGCCAAGTGTCGCGACAAGGGCGGACGACTGCGTCTGCTCTACGAAGCCAACCCGATGAGCATGATCGTCGAGCAGGCCGGCGGTGCTGCCAGCACCGGCAGGCAGCGCATCCTCGACGTGCAGCCGACCCATCTGCACCAGCGCATCGCCGTGTTCCTCGGCTCGAAGAACGAAGTCGAGCGCGCGGCCGCGTATCACGCCGAAGGCTGAACCGGGCCAGCCCCGACGTGGAACGGTCCGACTTCATCGAGATGTTCGACGCGGCGCTGGGCGAGGCCGATTGCGCCGCCATCATCGAACGCTTCGAGCGCAGCGGTGAAGCACAACCCGGCGCCGTCGGTTCCGGGGTGATTCCCGAACTCAAGGATTCGGCAGACATCCAGATCACCGGCAAGCCGGCGTGGCGCGATGTGGAGCTGCAGTTGAACCAGGCTGTGCATCGCGGCCTGATCGCCTACCTGCGCCGCTACCCGCACACGCTGATAGCGCCATTGATGCTGCAGCGGCAGGATTCGGGAAGCGGTGCGGCCAGGCGCATCGAAGCCGAGGACTTCGCCAGCATGGATGATCGCGGCGTGTCCGGACTGATCGGCGCCACGTTGCGGCCCGGCGCGATCAACCTGCAGCGCTACACTGCCGACCAGGGCGGCTATCCGTACTGGCACTGCGAGCTGTATCCCAAGGCCGGCAGCGTCGATCCGCTGCATCGCGTGCTGCTGTGGACGATCTACCTCAACGACGGCTTCGACGAGGGCGAAACCGAGTTCCTTTACCAGCAGCGCCGGATCAAGCCGAAAACCGGCCAGCTGCTGCTGGCGCCGACCGCCTTCACCCACACCCATCGCGGCAACCGCCCGCGCGGTGGCGACAAGTACATCGCCACCAGCTGGGTGCTGTTCAACCCGGCCGAACAGCTGTTTGGCAAACCGGGCTGAACCACATCATCCGGTCCAAAGAAGCCCCGCCTCGCGCGCTGCCACGGCACCCTGCAGACTGCTACAATCCCCACCAATTCCTTTTGTGGTCAATCACATGCGCTGGCTCTACCTGGTTCTTTCGATCCTCTGTTTTGCCCTGCTGCTCAAGGTGCAGTTGCTCGGTATTGCTGTGGTGCTGCTGATCGCCATGCTCGGCTTCATGCTGGCGGCGGTGCTGTCCTTCATCGCCGCGCGGGTCGATGGGCAGAGCCGCGATCACGGCCATATGGTGGATGCGGAAACCCTGGGGCAGGTTCGCCAGCAGGCCCAGCAGCGCAAGGCCGCCGCCAGCGCAGCGGCCGCCGCAGACCCGACCGAAGAGCCGGAAGAGCCGGCTTGACGCCGCCAGAACGCTGGGCCAGTGTTGCAGCAGCTGCGGCGTACCCACGGAGCTTGTGATGACATTGGAAGGCATCCTGATCGCCTGTCTCATCGGCGGCATCGCCGGCTGGTTGGCCGCCGTGGTCATGAAGGGTCGCGGTCTGGGCGTTCCCGGCAACATCGCGGTGGGCATCATCGGCGCTTTCGTCGGTGACTGGGTGTTCAATCTGCTGAAGATCTCGATCACCACCGGCTTCGCGGGTTCGATCATCAACGCCTTCATTGGCGCGCTGATCGTGCTGTTCCTGATCGGGCTGATCAAGAAAGCCTGATGGATGCCGGCAACGGGTCGAACGCGGCGGCTTCGGCCGCCGTTCTGTTTTGTCGACAAGGGGCGGCGGCGTGATGTCGATGGACTGGCCGGCGATGACGCCGGAGCAGGCGCCGCCATTGGGCAACGGCGTAGTCCATGCGTGGTGGTGCGCGGGCGGTGCCGAAGCCGTGGTCCAGCGTCGCCGCTATCTCGATGCGCTATTGCAGCGCTTGCTTGGCGGATACGTCGACGAAGACCCCGCAACGCTGGTGCTGGGTCGCGAGCCACGCGGCCGACCATTTTTGTCCGATGCCAACGGCAAGCGGCGAAGCCCCGATTTCAACCTCAGCGACTGCGCCGGACACAGTCTGGTGGTGGTCAGCCGCACGCTGCGCGTCGGCGTGGATGTGGAACGCACGAATCGGCGATTGCGTCATCGCGAGCTGGCGCAACGCTACTTCGCGCCCGACGAAGCCGTCGCGATCAACGCGCTGGACGATGCTGCGGGAAAGCTGCAGTTCCTGCGGCTGTGGACCGCGAAGGAAGCCGCCTGCAAGGCGACGGGCACCGGCCTCGGCGGTCACATGCATCGCTGGGCCTTTGCGATCAACGACGGAATCCCGACGCTGATCGACATGCCGGACGAAGCCGGTTCAGCGGACGACTGGCGTTTCCTGACGCTCACACCACCGGATGATGGCTTCCTCGCCACCATCGCCTTGCGCGGCAATTTCGAGCGGCTTTGCTGTTTCCGGCTGGCGTCTGAAGTCAGTTGAGTCACCACGCTCCGTTCGTGGTGAGCCTGTCGAACCATGAACGCATCCTGCTTCGGTCATTCATGGTTGGACTCCGCTCACCACGTACGGCGGAAGGGGGTGCATCACCGATGTGTCGAGGGACCTACCACGAACGGGGACATTCCTTGTTCAACGGGTTCTTCACCGACGGCGCTGTTCGTCCGCATGAATGAGGCGGCGCGGAAAGCGGCGCTACCGTCGATACTCGCCTACCGATTCGTCAACTGGATTTCGATGCGCCGATTGCGCGCATAGGCCACTTCGTTGTCGGCCGGGTCCAGCGGCTGGAACTCGCCAAAACCGTTCGCCGACAGGTGATCCGCCGGAATGCCGTGCGCCACCAGGTACTTCACGATGGCGATCGCGCGCGCCGTGGACAGCTCCCAGTTGGACGGGAAGCGCGCCGTGCTGATCGGCCGCTTGTCGGTGTGCCCGTCGATGCGCAGCACCCAGTCGATGTCCGACGGAATCTCGCTGCTCAGCTCCGCCAGCGTGCTGGCCAGGCGCGACAGCTGCGCTTCGCCGCTGGCGCTCAGCTCATCCGATGCGCTCGGGAACAGCAGGCCCGACGGCACCACGAAGCGGTCGCCGACGATCTGGATGTCCTCGCGGTTGCCCAGCACGTCGCGCAGGCGGCCGAAGAATTCGGAACGGTACTTCGCCAACTGGTTCACGCGATTCGCGAGCGCGAGATTCAGCTCCTTGCCAAGGTTTTCGATCTGCACGTCCTTGCTGACGTTCTCCGACCTGACGATCTCCAGTGCCTCGGATATCTCCGCCAACTGCTGGCGCACGGCGGCCAGCTGACGATTCAGCAGCTCGACCTGCGCCGCGGACTTCGCCGACAGCTCGGTCTGCACGGCCAGCTTGTCCTTGTTCTCCTCCAGCTCGGCAAGGCGCGCGGCGATCTCGGATTCNNAGCTGCGCCTTCAATGCCTGCAGGCTGGCGAGGTCGGCACCGAGGCGATTCAGCTCTTCCTCGTTCTGCTCGATGGTGCCGTGCGCCGTGTCGAGTTCGCCCTGCGTGGTCCTGAGCTGCGCGGCAAAGGCATTGCGTGCGTCGGTGGTGCTGCTGAGCGTGGCCGCCAGTTCGCGGATGCGATCCAGCGCCGCGGCCTTGTCGGTCTGCTCCATCGACAGCGTCTTGGCTAGCTGCGACAGCTCGGCGTTGAGCTGGTCGATGGTCTTGTCGCGGCCGGACAGCGCATCGGACAGCACGAACTGGCCGATGCTGAACACCAGCAGCAGGAACACCAGCACCATCAGCAGCGCGGACAGCGCGTCGACGAAGCCGGGCCAGAAATCCATGCCGCGTCGGCGGCGGGCGGCGA
>JAGRJX010000001.1 GCA_020442545.1 Lysobacterales bacterium | reverse complement strand
GGTAGGGATCGCGATCCAGCTCCTCGGCCTCGTCGAACATGTCCTCCCGAAACACGCCGGGGTACAGGCCAGCGGCGGCAATCGAGCTGACATGATGGAAGCAGCCGGCCTTGATCTTCTCGGCGAACTCCACTGCATGACGGGTGCCTTCGACGTTGACCTCACGCTGCTTTTCCGGATCGGCGCCGATCTCGTAGATCGCGGCAAGGTGGAAAAAATGCTTGATCTTGCCGCTGAGCGCGGCGGCCTGTTGCGGCGTCACGCCAAGTCGCGGCCTGGCCAGATCACCAACAACCGGCTTGATTCGCTTGGCGTCCCAGCCCTGGTCCTTGATCAGCGCGTCCAGCTTCTTCTGCGAGCCCTTGCGCACCAGCACGAAAATCGTGCCCTTGCGCGCCAGCAGCTTTTCCAGCAGATGGCGGCCGATGAACCCGGTCGCGCCCGTGACGAAATAGCTCATGCCTGTTCCCCAATCGTCGTGACATTGTCGGCACGCCACCCTGCGGCAGCGCATGGTTGCCACAAAGATAGCCTCCGCAGTCGGCCATGCCTAGACTCAATGCCGCAATGCCGTCGCATGACGGCCCGTCGTTGACCCCTTCCGGGGGCCGTGATATCACCTTCCGGGACGCACCTTCGCCGTCCAAGCCACCTCGCCGGAGCCCCGCATGTCCGACATCGACACCCAGTTCGCCCAAGCCGCCAAAGACGTGATGACCCTCGCCGAGGAGCCGGACAACACCGTCAAACTCAAGCTCTACGCGCTGTACAAGCAGGGCAGCGAGGGCGACGTGAAGGGCGACAAGCCCGGCTTTTTCGACTTCGTCGGCAACGCCAAGTACGAAGCCTGGGAAAAGCTCAAGGGCACGGACACCGAGCAGGCGAAGAAGGACTACATTGCCCTGGTCGGCAAGCTCTCGGCCTGACGGCGCCGACGATCACCGCCGATGGCGCGCAATACCCGCCAGCGCATCCTCAATGCCAGCCTTGCGCTGTTCAACGCGCAGGGTGAGCCCAACGTCACTACCAACCACATCGCCGACGAGCTGGAGATCAGCCCGGGAAACCTGTACTACCACTTCCGCAACAAGGAGGACATCATCGAGCACCTGTTTGTCGGCTACGAGGATCGCATCGATGCCGCCATGCAGATGCCCGATGGACGCCTGCCGGATCTGGAGGACATCTGGCTGCAGCTGCACCTGGCCTTCGAATGCGTGTCGGACTACCGCTTCCTCTACCGTGATCTGGTGGACATCCTCAGCCGCTCGCGCAAGCTGCGCCTGCACTTTGCGCGGATTATCAAACGCGGCCGCGAGGGCATCATTGAGGTGATTCGCGGGCTGGTGCAGGCCGGCGTGATGCGCGCCAGCGCCGCAGAGACCGAGGCCACAGCCACCAACATCCTGCTGACCATCACCTTCTGGATGAACTACGCCGCGGTGCGCGGTGATCGCGACGAAAACCGCATGATCCGCCAGGGCATCCAGCAGGTGATGATGCTGATCGCCCCACTGCTGCGCGACGCCGAGCGCCTGCACCTGCACCATCTCTCCGACGCCTACCGCGACCCGTAGCCCGCAATGCCGGGTGCCTGAACCCCGTAGCGATGGCAGACTGTCGCCCTGCCCGACACCGGAACCGCCATGCTCACGCCACCGATCCTGATGTCACCAGTAAATTTCCAGCGCTGGATCGACGAACACCGCGAACTGCTGAAGCCGCCCGTCGGCAACAAGTGCATCGTCGACGGCGACTTCATCATCATGGTGGTCGGCGGCCCCAACCAGCGCACCGACTACCACTGGGACGAAGGCCCGGAGTTCTTCTACCAGCTCGAAGGCGAGATGGTGCTGAAGATCCAGGAAGGCGGAGAAGCAAAAGACATCCCGATCAAGGCTGGCGAGATCTTCTACCTGCCGCCACGCGTGCCACACAGCCCGCAGCGAATGGCCAACTCCGTCGGCCTGGTCATCGAACGCAAGCGACTACCGGGCGAAAAGGACGGCCTGATGTGGTTCTGCGAACGCTGCAACCACAAGCTCTACGAGGAATTCTTCACCCTGGAGAACATCGAAACCCAGTTCCCACCGGTGTTCGACCGCTTCTATGCAAACCGCGAGCTACGCACCTGCAATGCATGCGGGCACCTGAACCCCGCGCCTTCTCGCTACGCGGAATAGATCCGGACGTGGCGCCGGCCGCTGCGGCGACCCTTGCCCCGGCGCGGCTGGATCACTGGTATCCACAGCAAGAGCCACAGGCACCGCGCTGATATCCTAGCGAGCCGCCACACCGCGAAGCGACATGCTCAAGATCGACGTCCACGCCCATATCCTGCCGCGCGACTGGCCCAACCTGGCCGAGAAGTACGGTGACGAGCGCTTTCCGGTCATCGTGCACACCGACGGCCGGCATCGCATCTACAAGGACGGCAAGTTTTTCCGCGAGGTCTGGGAAAGCGCCTGGGACGCCGAAGCGCGCATCGCCGACTACGCCCGCTTCGACGTGCAGACGCAGGTCGTGTCCACCGTGCCGGTGCTGTTTTCCTATTGGGCCAAGGCGCACCAGGCGCTTGAGTTGCATCGGCATCTGAACGAACACAGTGCCGGACTCTGTCGCGACCATCCGCGCCACTACGCCGGCATCGGCACCGTGCCGCTGCAGTCGCCCAATCTCGCTATCCAGGAACTGGAGCGTTGTGTCGACCAGCTCGGCCTGCAGGGCGTGCAGATCGGCTCGCACGTGGAAACGCCGGACGGCGGCAACTGGAACCTCGACGCGCCGGAGCTGTTCCCGTTCTTCGAGGCCGCCGCTGATCTCGGCGCCGCAATCCTGGTACATCCCTGGGACATGATGGGCCACGACACCATGCCGAAGTACTGGCTGCCGTGGCTGGTCGGCATGCCGGCCGAACAGAGCCGCGCGGCCTGTGCGCTGATCTTCGGTGGCGTGATGGAGAAGCTGCCCAAGCTGAAAATCATGCTGGCGCATGGCGGTGGATCGTTCCCCTACACCATCGGCCGCATCGAGCACGGCTTCCGCATGCGGCCGGACCTGGTCGCGGTCGACAATTCGCGCAGTCCGCGCGAATACCTCGACCGCCTGTTCTTCGACAGCTGCGTGCACGATCCACAGGCGCTGCGCTACCTGATCGACGTCGTCGGCATCGATCGCGTGATGCTCGGCACCGACTACCCGTTCCCGCTGGGCGAACAGGAGCCCGGCAGCGGCATCGAGTCGCTGGGCCTCGACGACGACGCCCGCGCTCGACTCTTCCACGGCACCGCGCTGGACTGGCTGGGCCTGCCCGCCTCGCGCTTCGCCTGATCCCAACACCAAGACGACAACTAACCGATGACCGTCAACGACACTGAAACCTGGGCCATCGCCCAGGACCGCGCCGATCCGCTGGTCGGCTTCCGTGATCGCTTCCACATCCCGAAGGAAGACGGACGCGAGCAGATCTACTTCTGCGGCAACTCGCTGGGCCTGCAGCCACGCGGCGCACGCGAGCTGGTCGAAGAGGAACTCGACGACTGGGCCAGCTACGCCGTCGAAGCGCACTTCAAGGGCCGCCGTCCCTGGTTCAGCTACCACGAACGCCTGCGCGAGCCGCTGGCCAAGGTCGTCGGCGCCGAGCCGATCGAAGTCGTGGCGATGAACACGCTGACGGTAAACCTGCACCTGATGATGGCCAGTTTCTACTGCCCGACCACCGAGCGGCCGGCGATCCTGATGGAGAAGAACGCATTCCCGTCGGACTACCACGCCATCCAGTCGCAGATCGCCTTCCATGGCTTCGATCCGGAAACCGACCTGATCGAGATCGAAGGTGATGAACCCGGCGGCACCATTTCCGACGCGGCCATGGCAAAAGCCATTGAGACACACGGCCATCGCTGCGCGCTGATCCTGCTGTCCGGTGTGCAGTACCTGACCGGCCAGGCCTTCGACCTCAAAGAGATCACGCGACTTGGTCACGCACAGGGCTGCGTGGTCGGTTTCGATCTCGCCCACGCCGTCGGCAATCTGCCGCTGCAGCTGCACGATGCCGGCTGCGACTTTGCCGTCTGGTGCAGCTACAAGTACCTCAACTCGGGACCGGGCGCGGTCGCCGGCTGCTTCGTGCATTCACGGCACAAGGACACGGATCGTCCGCGCCTTGCCGGCTGGTGGGGGCACCGCGCCGACACGCGCTTCCTGATGAAGCCGGAGTTCATACCCGCCGCCGGTGCCGATGGCTGGCAGCTGTCCAACCCGCCAATTCTCTCACTGGCGCCACTGATCGCTTCCCTGGACATCTTCAACGACGCCGGCATGGATGCACTGCGCCGCAAGTCCATCGCCCTGACCAGCTACCTCGATGCGCTGATCGAAAAGCATCTTGGCAAAGTTCTCGAACGCCTGACGCCGGCGGAGCCCGAGCGCCGCGGCTGCCAGCTCAGCCTGCGCGTGCGCGGCGGCCGCGAAGATGGCAAGTCGCTGTTCGACCGCCTGACCGCCGACGGCATCGTCGGCGACTGGCGCGAACCCGACGTCATGCGCTTCTCGCCCACGCCGCTGTACAACCGCCGCACCGACGTGCTGCGACTGGTCAACAGCATCCGCCGCTGGCACGACGCGCGCAACTAACGGACACCCGCATGACGCCCGAGCAAAGCGGTCCCATCACGATTATCGGCGCCGGCCTCGCCGGCTCCCTGCTGGCAACGCTGCTGGCGCAGCGCGGTTTCGACGTCGAGGTGTTCGAAAAGCGTGGCGACCCGCGTCGTAGCGGCTACGAAGGTGGACGTTCGATCAACCTGGCGTTGGCCGAGCGCGGCCTGCATGCGTTGCGACAAGCTGACCTGGCCGCCGAAATCCACGCCCAGACGGTGATGATGCGTGGTCGCATGGTGCATTTCCTCGAAGGTGAAATGCAGCTTCAGCGCTACGGCCGCGACGACAGCGAGGTGATCTGGTCGGTGCATCGCGGACGCCTCAACCTCAGCCTGCTCGATGCCGCCGAGCGCGCCGGTGCCCGCTTCCACTTCAACCTTGGTCTCGACGGCGTGGATTTCAAGCAGCGCCGCATGCGGCTCAAGGACGGCCAGGGCAACGAGCAGGAGCGCGGCTTCCATGTGCTGCTGGGCGCGGACGGCGCCGGTTCGGCCTTGCGTCGCGCACTGTCGGCCGTCACCGATCTGGGCGAGCGCTTCGAACCGCTGGGTCACGGCTACAAGGAGCTGGAAATCCCGCCTGCCGAGGACGGCGACTTCCGCATCGAGCCCAATGCCCTGCACATCTGGCCGCGCGGCGACTACATGTGCATCGCGCTGCCCAACAGCGAGCGCAGCTTCACCGTCACGCTGTTCTTGCCCAACGAGGCCAACGACAAGGGCGAACCGTACTTCGGCGAACTCACCACCGACGAATCCGTAGCCGCCCTGTTCGAGCGCGACTTTGCCGACCTGCTGTCGCATGTCCCGGACTTGCTGCACGACTTCCGCCACAACCCCACCGGCCTGCTGGCCACGCTGTATCTCGACCGCTGGCACTACCGCGACCAGGCCGTGCTGCTCGGCGATGCCGCCCACGCCATGGTGCCGTTCCACGGCCAGGGCATGAACTGCGCTTTCGAGGACTGCGTCGCGCTGGCCGATGCCATCGAGCAGGAAGCCGACTGGGACGCCGTGTTCGACCGCTTCGAGCGCGAGCGCCACGACAACGCCGAAGCGATCCAGGAAATGGCGCTGGAGAACTACATCGAGATGCGCGACCGCGTCGACGATGCCGACTACCTGCTGCAGCGCGAACTCGGGCGCCTGCTCGCCGAACGCCATCCTGACCGTTTCCTGCCGCGCTACAGCATGGTTAGCTTCCGTCGCATTCCGTACGCTGTCGCCCGCGATCGCGGCGAGCAGCAGCGCGCCCTGCTCAAGCGTTTCTGCGACGGGAAAACCCGCATCGCAGACATCGACCTGGAAGCCGTCGATGCCGCCGTCCTGGCAACGATTCAGCCTCTGTCGGAGAACGACGGCTAGCCTGCTGACGACAACTCGATCCGCGCCACGCAGCCGCGGGCATCATCTCGGTTCTCCAGCAGCAGGCTGCCGCCGTGGCCTTCGGCGATCTGCCTGGCGAGGACGAGGCCGATGCCGGAGCCGCCGGGTTTGGTGGTGAAGAACGGGACGAACAGGTTGTCGGTGGTGGCCAACCCCAAACCATCGTCCAGCACCTCGATGCGCAGGCGGTCGTTGTCGGTCGCCTGCCATCGGATCGACACCCTGCCCTCGCCGTCCTGCGAGGCTTCGACGGCATTCTTGACCAGGTTGATCAGCGCCTGTTCTAGCTGGTCGGGATCGGCCTGGAGTTCGACGGGCTCGCCCGCTTCAACATGAACCTTCACGCGTTGTTCGAGACTGGCGACCTTGCGCACCAGTGCTTCGACATCGATCTTGCGTCGTGACGGCGCCGGCAGTCGCGCCAGCGTCGCGTAGCCGATCATGAAGCGCGACAGCGATTCGGCGCGCTCGCCGATGATGCGCAGGCCGTCGCGCATGTCGTCACGCCAGTCCGCTGGTGGTGGCTCACGCATCACCAGACCCGCCAGCGTGCCGGCCATGGAACGGATCGGCGCCAGCGAGTTGTTGAGCTCATGGCCGAGCACGCGGATCAGGCGCTGCCAGGCCAGGCGTTCTTCCTCACGCAAGGCGCGCGACAGGTCGGTGACCACCAGCAGCGCCTGCGGCAGGCCGGCCTCGCGGAACTGGTGGCGACGCACTTCGAAGCGGCCGCCTGCGCCACCGAAACCACGCTGCAGCATCTGCACCGCGTCGCCTTCCAGCAGGTCACCAAGCCCCAGCTTGTCGGCCTCGACGCCGAGGCTGCCCTTGCGCCTGCGACCCAGCAGCCGTACACCGGCGGCGTTGATCAGCCGCAACCGCTTTTCCGCATCGAAGCTGAAAAGCGCGATGTCGATGGACTCGATGACCTTGGCCAGCAGCGCACTGGCTTCCTCGGCGCGAAGGCGCTGATCACGCAACGTGCGCGACAGTGCATTCACCTCCCAGACCACGTCACCGATGGCGTCGTTGCGCTGCGCCCGCGAGCCGCGCAGGCTGAAGTCGCCCTCGCGCAGGGCTTCCAGCAGGTTGGACAAGGTGTAGAGCGGAAATACGATGTGCCGACGCAGGCTGGCCGCCAGCGCCAGCGTCGCGAGCCCGGCAAACAACAGCAGCACCCACCAGAACGACGCGTCGGCCTCACTGTTGAGGATGACCAGCGCGGCGATCAGGAAGCCCGGCAAGGCAACCAGCAGCGCACCGAGAAACACCCGCCATTCGAAGCTGATGCGCAGCAAGCCACGCGCCGGCGGACGCTGTTCCGGACTGCGTGGCGAGCCGCTTACCGACACGCTGCGTCAGGCCTCCATGCCGTATTTTTCCAACCGTCGATACAGGGCGGCGCGGCTCAGACCAAGCATGTCCGCCGTGTGCTGGATATTGCCGCTGCAGCGATCCAGCGCGTTGCGGATCATCATCTGCTCGGCCTGCTCCAGCGTCATGTCCGGCAACGGCGTTGCCGTAGTCGCCGCGCTCCTGTTCGCGCTGCTACCGCCAATGCCAAGGTCATCACTGCCAATGCGATCATGCCGCGCCATCAGCACGGCGCGCTCCAGCACGTGCGACAACTCGCGCACGTTGCCGGGCCAGTCATAGCGCATCAGCTGGCGCTCCGCGCTGTCGTCGAGCGCAATGCCCTCCCGCTGGTAACGCTGGCCATGACGAACCAGGAAGCTCCGCGCCAGCGGCAGGATGTCCTCGCGACGTTCACGTAGCGGCGGCAGGCGGATCTCGACAGTGTTGAGGCGGAACAGCAGGTCCTTGCGGAATCGGCCGTCGCGGATGTCCTGCTGCAGGTCGGCATTGGTCGCTGAAAGGATGCGCACGTTGACGCTGAGCGTTCGTGACGAACCCAACCGTTCCAGCTCGCGGTCCTCCAGCACGCGCAGCAGCTTGGGTTGCTGTGACAGCGGGATGTTGGCGATCTCGTCGAGGAACAGCGTGCCGCCGTCAGCCAGCTCGAAGCGCCCGATGCGATCGGCCTTGGCATCGGTGAAAGCACCGCGTACGTGGCCGAACATTTCCGATTCGAACACCGACTCGGCAATGCCACCCATGTTGACCTTGATCAAGGATTCGTCAGCTCGACGCGACAGGCGATGGATATGCCGTGCCAGCAATCCCTTTCCGCAGCCGTTCTCGCCGAGGATCAGTAAGTTGGCATCCGACGGCGCGACGCGTTCCACCAGTTCCAGCACCGGCTGCATGGCCGGCGCGTCGGCGATGAAGCTCTCGCCATCGGCGCCAGTCATCAGCCGGTTGGCCGCATCCAGCCGCTGGCTTTTCGCGCGGCTTTCGCCCAGCGCGATCTGGTTGCGCAGCACGCTCAGCAGGCGCTGGTTCTCCCAGGGCTTTTCGATGAAGTCCCCAGCACCAAGTCGCACCGCTTCAACCGCCAGTTCGATGGAACCCCAGGCCGTCATCACCACGACCGGCAGCTCCGGCACCTTGTCGCGCAACCGCTGCAGCAGCTGCATGCCCTCGCGGCCCGAGGTGGTATCGCGACTGTAGTTGAGGTCGATCAGCGCCGCATCGAAGGATTGCTGATCCAGCGCAGACAGCGCGGCGGCGGGACTGTCCACGCAGTGCGCGTCGATGCCTTCGGACTTCAGCAGGATGCGCAAGGCATCCAGCACGTCCCGCTGGTCGTCGGCGAGCAGTACGCGCGGTCGCCTGCGCGCGGTCATGCTTCGCCGTCCTGCTTCAGCCAGCCGTCAAACAGCGACAGCTGGCGACGGGCCGACGCGGCGCAGGTCGGGTTGTGCGTTACCTGGATGATGGTCATGCCGTCGTCATTGAGCTCCTGCAGCAGGCCCATGATCTGCGTTGCCTGCGTAGAATGCAGCGCGCCGGTGGGTTCATCCGCCAACAGTAGCGCAGGCCGACTGATGATGGCGCGGGCAACAGCCACCTGCTGCTGCTGGCCGCCGGACAACTGATTCGGGTACAGGTCCTTCTTGCCGACCATCTGAAAGCGGTCCAGCAGATCGGCAACCCGCGCCCGGCGCTCGCTGCCCGAGACCGGGCGGTACTGCAGCGGCAGCTCGAGATTCTCGGCAACGGTCAGGTCATCGATCAGGTGGTAGTGCTGAAAGATGAAGCCGACCTTGTCGCGCTGAAGATCCTGCCGCTGGCGCGTGGATGCCTCGTGAACGGCCACGCCGTCGAGCCAGTATTCGCCATCGAAATGCGTGTCCATCAGGCCGAGGATGCCAAGCAGCGTGCTCTTGCCCGAACCCGATGGCCCGGTGATGCTGACGAAGTCGCCGGCCGGCACCTCCATGCCAATGTTTCGCAGCACCCAGCTGCGCTGCGCGCCCTGCGGGAAGGATTTTTCGACGTGGTCGAGGCGGATCAGCGGGTCGCTCATGCGTTCGGGTTCTCAGGTTTCCGGATGATCACGGGCTTTGCAATTGCCGCGCCATCCGCGCCAGAAAGGCAGTAACCCCATTGAATCAATGGCTTGGAAAAATGTCGTGCCGCCATTCCGGCACGAAGTGTCCATTTTCGGACACTTGCTGGACAGACGACAATCCCGCCCGGGTGCTTGAGTTCGGTGGCAGGCGACCCGATTGTTGGGGATTCATCCACCTGGCTCCGCGCATGACCGACACCACGCAGGACGCGCCCGGCGCGAACACGAGCAGCAAGCTGGAGAACGGCACGGACAGCCCGGGCGCGAGCAAACCCGCACGCAGTCTGGCGCCGCTGCGGTCCCTGCTGCCGCTGCTGCATCCGCATCGTGGCCTGATTGCCGCCTGGCTGGGCTCGCTGGCGCTGTCCTCCAGCGCCACGCTGGCGCTGCCGGTGGCGGTGCGCTACGTGATTGATCGCGGCTTCGGCGCCAGTGACGTCGGCACCATCAATACCTGGTTCGAGATCCTGCTCGGCG
>JAGRJX010000246.1:928-2985 GCA_020442545.1 Lysobacterales bacterium | reverse complement strand
GCCAGTAGCTCAATTGGCAGAGCAGCGGTCTCCAAAACCGCAGGTTGGGGGTTCGAGTCCCTCCTGGCGTGCCAACCGGTTGCCATCCCTCTGTCGAAACTGGTGGATTGTCAGCGGGTAAACACAGCGATAGAGCATGAAAGCGAAGATTGAACAACAGGCAGGAAGCGCGGCCACCGATGTCGTGAAGTACGCGTTGTCGTTGCTGATTGTTGCGGCGGGTGTCTACGGATTTTACGTGTTGACGGACTGGCCGACGCCGCTGCGTTCGCTGATTCCGATTATTGCCGTGGTGGTGGGTGCGCTGGTCTTTGCGCTCACTGACAAGGGTCGTCAGACGCGCGAATACCTGGCCGAAGCGCGGTTTGAACTGCGCAAGGTAATCTGGCCGACGCGTCAGGAAACCATTCAGGGTACCGGTATCATCCTGATCGTGGTGGTGATCGTGAGTCTGATTCTCGCTCTCATCGATCTCGTGCTGTCGGCCGGCATTCGCGGCCTGCTGGGCTGAGGTGGAGATGATGAGCAAACGCTGGTACGTCGTTCACGCCTATTCCGGTTTCGAGAATCAGGTCAAGAAGTCGCTTCAGGAGCGCGTTGTACGTTTCGACATGCAGGAACGGTTCGGAGACGTGCTGGTCCCGACCGAGGAAGTGGTCGAGATGCGCGGTGGCCAGAAGCGCAAGAGCGAGCGGAAGTTCTTCCCCGGCTACGTTCTGGTACAGATCGAGACGCGCGACGACGGCGGTATCCCGCTGATGGATGACGAGTGCTGGCATCTGATCAAGGAAACCCCGAAGGTGCTGGGCTTCATCGGTGGTACGGCCGACCGCCCGCTGCCGATCAAGGACAGCGAGGCCGATGCGATCCTGCAGCGTGTGCAGGATGGCGTCGAGAAGCCGCGTCCGAAGGTGTTGTTCGAGCCGGGCGAGATGGTCCGCGTCACCGATGGTCCGTTCAATGATTTCAACGGCACCGTCGAAGAAGTGAATTACGAGAAGAGCCGACTGCGAGTGTCGGTACTGATTTTTGGTCGTTCAACGCCGGTCGAGCTTGAGTTCGGTCAGGTGGAGAAGGCCTGAGAGCCGTGATTCGTGATTCGTGATTCGTGATTCGTCAAAGCGAAAGTGCTTTACGGTCACCAGTCACCAGTCACCAGTCACCAGTCACGATTTACAACTGACGGGGAGCCATAACGACTTTGGTCGCGAGGCGCTTGAACCCGAGGAGTCAATGTCATGGCAAAGAAAGTCGCAGGCTATATCAAGCTGCAGATCAAGGCCGGTCAGGCCAACCCGAGCCCGCCCGTGGGTCCGGCGCTGGGTCAGCGCGGCGTNNAACATCATGGAATTCTGCAAGGCCTTCAATGCGGCCACGCAGCAGATGGAGGCCGGCCTTCCGATTCCGACCGTGATCACGGTCTACTCGGACCGCAGCTTCACCTTCATCACCAAGACCCCGCCCGCTGCCGTGCTGCTGCGGAAGCTGTCGGGTATTGCGAAGGGATCAGCGCGTCCGAATACCGAAAAGGTGGGCAAGATCAGCCGCGCCCAGCTGGAAGAGATCGCCAAGATGAAGGAACCGGATCTGACGGCGGCCGATCTCGACGCCGCGGTGCGCACCATTGCCGGTAGCGCCCGCAGCATGGGTCTGGTGTCGGAGGAGGGTTAAGTCATGGCAAAGATCAGCAAGCGTTTCAAGCAGCTCAACAGCCTGGTTGAGCCGGGCAAGGCCTACGCCATTGATGAGGCTCTGGGCATCCTGAAGAACAACGGCAAGGTGAAGTTCGTCGAGTCGATCGACGTCGCCGTGCGCCTTGGCGTGGATGCGCGCAAGTCCGACCAGCAGGTTCGTGGTTCCACGGTGCTGCCGGAAGGTACCGGCAAGTCGGTTCGCGTGGCCGTGTTCTGCCCGGCTGGCGACAAGGCCGATGCTGCGAAGGAGGCCGGTGCCGACGTGGTTGGCATGGAAGAGCTGGCCGAGGCGATGCAGGGCGGCGACCTCAACTACGACGTGGTCATCGCCACGCCGGATGCGATGCGCGTGGTCGGCAAGCT
>JAGRJX010000246.1:0-859 GCA_020442545.1 Lysobacterales bacterium | reverse complement strand
AATGCCAAGGCCGGTCAGGTGCGCTACCGCACCGACAAGGCCGGCATCATCCATTGCACCATCGGCAAGGCCAGCTTCGAGGTCGACGCACTGAAGAACAACCTGACCGCGCTGCTGCAGGACCTGGTCAAGGCCAAGCCGGCCAGCGCCAAGGGTCAGTACCTGCAGAAGGTGTCGGTGTCCAGCACGATGGGTCTGGGCATCATTGTCGATCAGGCGACACTGTCGCTGTAGTCGAGTGCTTTTCCGGTCTGTGCAGAGCACGGATCGCGCGGAGATCTGCTCCGCACCATTTTGAGGGAAGCGCCGGGTTCGTCTGGCGCGACCGTCAAAGACCGCTGGTCCCTTTCGCTGTCGTCAGAATGACGCGACACACGCAGGATGCGACGTGGAGTGATAAGGGGTAATCGCGAGCTCCGGTTTGCCCGATCTGGTTCAACCGATCGGGTTCAGCGGAAATCCGGCCAGCGTAGATGGTGAAGCCCTTCTGGAAATGTTCTGGATAGGCCACCACCGGGATGCCTAGCATCCCCGGCGTCAGGGATCGACGCCGCCCCGGACCGCAGACGGCAGGAGCCGCGAGCGGAGTTCATTTGGAGGAGTGTAATGGCGCTTAGTCTTTCTCAAAAGCAAGAAGTTGTCGCCGAGCTGTCTGAAGTCGCAGCCAAGGCTCACTCCCTGGTCGCAGCCGAGTACGCAGGCACCACCGTCGAACAGATGACGGCGATGCGCAAGAAGGCTCGCGAGTCCGGCGTGTACTTGCGTGTAGTCAAGAACACCCTGGCTTCCCGAGCTGTGGCGGATACCGAGTTCGAGTGCGTCAAGGACGCGCTGGTCGGTCCGCTGCTGTATGCGTTCT
>JAGRJX010000245.1:10624-18780 GCA_020442545.1 Lysobacterales bacterium | reverse complement strand
GATTGAGGCATCACCCCGTCATTGGAAATCCATCGGTTGGGGCCGCACGCCCGTCGCATGGCTCCGCGCGCCGTCGTCTCGACAGACGGCCAGTCTGCCTTCGCCGACGCCACTCGATCCGCACGACGGGCGTGCGGTGACGGCGGCGGATACTTGTTCAGCGCTGCCCTAACGCGAGGCTCGTGAGTCAACCGGCAGCGACGGCGATGTCCTCGCATGGACGCTCAGGCGAGGCTGCCCTCAATGCATCCAGCATGCGCTGCGTCACATAGCGCTCGGCGTAGCCGTTCAGCCGTGCATCCAGCAGGAAGCCACAGTGCCCGCCGTGCTCGGCGATGTCGAGCCGCGCGTTGCCGGGCAGGCGCAGCTCGCGGAAGTCGTTGATCGGGATGATCGGGTCATCGATCGCGGTGAGGATGCTGACCGGCACCTGCAGCGAGGCCAGCCGGTCGCCGGCCACCGAATAGCCGTCGAGGTAGGCCTCCAGGCTCTCGAACTCGCCGACGTGCTCGACCAGCCGACGGGTGAGGTCGCGCACGCCGCTGCCGCTGGTAAGCGACGCCGGCAGGTCGTTCGGGAAGTACTCGCGCTTGCGGCGCAGTGAAGCGCCCCACTTGTGCATGAAGTAATGCTGGTAGAACCAGGGCGACTGCTCCATGGCCTGCAGGCCGTGCGGCGGCGACAGGATCGGACAGATCGACACCGCATGGTCGAGACAGATGCCGGCATCGGGTGAACGCAGCGCCACGCGCAGCGCGAAATTGCCGCCCAGCGAATACCCGGCGACGCCCAGGAATCGCGGCCGCCATTGCCGTTCGATGGCGGCCACCGCGCCGACCACTTCGTCGATGCGGCAGCTGTGGAAGATGCCGGGATTGAGATGGTGGGTGTTGCCGTGGTCGCGGAAATTGAGCCGGAACACGTCGAATCCGGCGTCGAGCAGCTGTGCGCCGGTGCGCAGCAGATAGCTGGAGGCGGTACTGCCTTCCCAGCCGTGGAACAGCACCACCATGCCGCGCGCTCCGGGCAGCGTCGACTGCGCGTTGAAGCGTCCGAGCAGGCGGACGCCGTCACCGCAGTCCAGCAGGTGATCGACCGCTTCGGTTTCGATGGAGCGGCTGCGGCGACCTCCGGTGATCCGTCGCAGCCGTGAGGAGGCGAGCACCGACTGCAGATGCGGATTGCGCAACCAGCGAGGGGCGCGATAGGCCGGCAGCGCGTTCATGCGCGGGCTTCCAGCGCGGCGACGATGCGCTGCCGGCAGGTTTCGGCCATGGCGCGACGGCCGTCCTCGAAGCCGGCCGGCAGGCCTTCGAGGAAGTGCACCTCGACGCGCATGCCGGGACCGCCGAGCAGGCGCAGGAAGTTCCCCAGAAAGCTCTCGTTCGGGCCGAAGGCGACCCAGGTCTGGCTTTCCGCGTCGCCGCCGAACTTCAGCGCCACCGGCTGCACCGGTGACGGCGCCACCACGGCGGCCTGGAAGATGCGTGCGTGAAAGGTGCGCACCCGTCGCCCGTCGCTGGTGCCGCCCTCCGGGAACACGCCGACGCCGAGGCCATCGCGCAGACGCTGCAGCATCTGGTGCAGCACGCCGGACAGCGACTCGTTGCTGCCGCGCTGGTGGTAGATGGTGCCGGCGCGTCGCGCCAGCCAGCCGATCAGCGGCCAGCGACTGATCTCGCTCTTGGCCACGAAGCCCATCATGCGCGTGGCGTGCAGCACCTCGATGTCGATCCATGACACATGATTGGCGACGAACAGCACGCCGCCCGGCAGCGGCTGGCCGACGGTGCGCACGCGCATCCCGAAGATGCGCACCAGACCGCGTGACCACAGCCGGATGGCGCGGTGATCCAGACGCTCGCCGCCCGCTGTCAGCCGCGCGCACAGTGGATTGATCAGCAGCAGGGTAAACGGCAGTGAAACCAGCAAATGCAGCAGCAGCAAGGGCACCCGCAGCAGGTAGCGCAGCGCAGCGCGGGCATCCAGGCGGCGCGAACGGATCGAGTCAGCAGACGCGGAATGCCCACCGTCAGCTGCTGGCGCGGCCTCGTGTTCCTTGCCGGATTCCGCTCGCCTGTCGGTCGCCGGATCGACGCCGGATTGCATCACGCGGCGATGGTCGTGTCCGCCCGGCCTCAGCCGAAGCGGAACAGGCTGGGCCGCCAGGGGCCGCCGTATTTCTTGCTGCTGCCGTAACCACTGCTGCGACCGTAGCCAATGCCGAAGTCGCGCTCGCGGCGCTTGTGCATGCGGTCGAACAGATCCTCGCGACGATCATCCAGCCACTCGGCGCGGCCGACTTCCGACGGGTTGACGCCGCGCTTGACCGCTTCACGCTCGCGGAAGTAGCAGAAGTCGTCGTAGGCATCGAGCTCATGCTTCAGTTCACGCACGCAAAGCTCGATCATGATGGCATCGTCCAGGAATCCGAGTACCGGGACATGGTCCGGTATGACGTCGGATGGATCGGCAAAATAGACCAGTGCCGACAGCACGCGGTTGCGGTCCTCGTCCGGCAAGCCCCAGCCTTCGTCGCTGACCATGGCGATCATCGCGTCGAGCTTGGTCAGGCGTTCGGCGATGAAGTCCGGCACCTTGATCTTGTTGGCGTCGGTGAGCAGCTTGCTGGCGGCGGCGATGATGTCCTCGGGCTTCTTGCCCGCAGCGGTCTTCTTCGCGTTCTCGGCCGCGCTGGTGAAGAACTCGAGGTCCTGGTCGCTGAGTTCGATGCTGAGGGAGACGGTCATGTCAGGGTATCCGGCAATGGGTCAGTCGAGGCGGCAATGGCCAAGGGGCAGACTATCAGTTTGCGCCAGACCGGTCATCCACTGCGGCGGGAGCCAAGGCAACGCTGAACAAGTATCCACCGCCGGCAACGCCCGCCCGTCGTGCGGCCCCAGCCAATTGATTTCAGATGGCGGGGTGATGTCTCGATCGCCCGCCAGCCGCGCCCCGGTCCGTGCCAGGGCGACAAGCATGGCCCGCGGCCTGCGACGCGACTGACGAGCGACGGAAACATCATGCCGGCGGCGGGTACCTGGCCAGCGTTGCCCTAAAGGATGGGTGCGAGCCCGGCGCCGAAGGCGGTGAGGATGCGGGTGTAGATCGCCTTTGGCTTCAGCTTTACCTCAGGGAAGTCGCCGACCGGCTCGTAGCAGTCGCGAAAGCCGGGCGCGTCCGGCGGCAGCGGCTCGCAGCCGGGCTTGATCTCGTAGCTTGTGGCATAGCGCCAGGGCCAGAAATCAAACAGTGGCAGCTTTTCGAACAGCTTGCCGAGGTTGTAGTTGACGCCACCCAGGATCGGCGTGCTGTCGCGGCGGGCGATGGTCCAGGCGTTTTCGGGACGGATGTCGCGCAGGATGCTGGCCTTGAGGCGGGCGGCGACCGCGGCATCGTGGATGATGACCACGGCTTCGGTGTTCAGCGAATCCGAGCGCGGGTCGAAATTGTGGCTGCCGATCACCGCGATGCGGTCATCGATGACCAGGCTCTTGGCATGCAGGCCGATGCGCACGCCGGCACGCTGCAACGGCACCGGACCGAGGTGGCTGCCGGAGCCGCTACCGCTGCCCGAGGCCGAACCGAATAGCGAGCGGAGCGCGCGGCGGGATTCGGATGGCCGGTAGTCTTTGGCATCGGTGTCTTCGGCATCCGGCCCGGTGGCATCGGGCAGCACGGCGCCGGTGCTGTCGATGTCGATCGGCGCATCACCGGGAAACGGCTTGTATTCGTGGATCTGAAAGCCGTACCGGCGCAGGTAGCTGCGCTTGTACTTGTGCGACAGCGCGTAGACCGGGAAGGCGTCGGTGGAGGCCAGGCTGTTGGTGGACACGATCACGCGAGGCGGATTTTCGCGATCCTGCAGCGAGGCGAACAGCTCTTTCGCCGGCCGCGACAGCACCAGGTAGGGCGTCTGCAGAATCAGGTTGTCGCGGCTCGCCGCCACGCGCTCGCGCAGGCTGCGGGTTGCCTGCGCACGACGGCCATCGTCGCCGTCCTTGCCCGGCCCGTCGGAGACATAGCTCACCATGCCGACGGCAAGCGCACGGCTGCTCAGTCGCCGCTCGATGATCGTCGCATTGTCGGCTTGTGCGGAGAGGTCCAGCAGACGGTCGGCGCGCTCGATGTGCGGAGGCTCCGGTGCCTGCTCCGGTGGCTTCAGCAGCCAGCGCGCCACGTCACGCAGACGCGCCACCGGCACCGACTTGCGGTAGCGCCAGAACGTCTCGAAAGACGTCTGCATCTGCGCGGCTGCCGGCCCGGCGATCAGCACGTCGCGGTCGAGGTAGTTGAAGGCCGGATCCCAGTCGAAGTAACGGTTCTCGATGTTGCGGCCGCCGGTGATGCCGATCCGGCCGTCAATCAGCAGCAACTTGTTGTGCATGCGCTGGTTGAAGCGCGTGAAGCAGCAAAGGATGCCGCCAACGAACTGCAGCGCATTGGTCTTCGCGCGACCGAAGGTCGGGTTGAAAAAGCGCAGCTCGAAGTTGACGTGTTTGGCCGCCAGCTGCGCCAGCAGGCGGGTGTCACTGACGGCGTAGAGCTGGTCCAGCAGCACGCGCACGCGCACACCGCGTCGCGCGGCCGCCAGCAGTTCGTCGAGTACCAGGAAGCCGGCGTCATCCTCGGCGTAGATGAAGCTCTGCAGCGCGATGCTGCGGCGTGCGCTGCGGATCAGGTTGATGCGCGCCAGCAGCGCATCCTCGCCGCGATCCAGCAGCAGGACGTGATTGCGCTCACGGCCATCGCCGGATGCGGCAACGGCGTCGTCGCCGAGCTGTCGCAGCGGCGACGCCAGGGCGCAGGCATCCTCGCGATGACAGGTGAGCGTGCTGTCGCGTTGCTCGATGGCGATGTGCTGGGCGCGGCGAAGCGCTTCGCGGTTCGGTGCGCATGCAGCGAGCAGGCAAAGCGGCAGCAGACAGGCCAGGACGATGGCGCGCTTCACGGCCGGTGCTCCCGGCCGGGCGTCGGCGATACGGTTGCCGGCGTTTCGGGCGCGGGCGTTTCGCGCAGGCGGATGCGGAACGACAGTTCGACGCGCTTGCCGACGAACAGCGTCTTGCTGGTCATGCCGAAATCGCTGCGGTCCACGGTTCCGCGGGCGATCACGTCACAGTCGTCACCCGGCCGCTCGCAACTGGCGGGATCGACGCTCAGTGTCAGCGGCCGGGTCACGCCGCGCAGCGTGACCCGGCCGGGCATCTCGCCACCTTCTCGAAACAGCGACAGCGGCACGGCGGTTGCCTGGAAGCGGATTTGCGGATGATGCGCGGCGTCGAAGAACTCGCCGGAGCGCGCGTACTCGGCGTTGCTCTCCTTGGCCATCCACACCGAATTGCTGTCGATGCTGACCGCGATGTCGGCACGCTGGACGGTCTCGTCGATACGCAGGTTGCCGTGCAGGGACAGGAAGCGGCCTTCCAGGTGGCGCAACAGGATGCGCAGCTCGAAGCGGACATCGCTGCGTTCGCCGTCGATGTCCCGGATCAGGCTGGTGGACGGCGGGTTGGCGGCTTCGGGCCGTAGTGGCAATGACTGCGCTGCGGCCAGTGGCGCGAAGCCGATCACTCCCGCGACAAGTAGTCTCCAGGTGGCCCGCATCCCGTTGGTCGTGGCCTATGGCGACCAGAACTCCAGCAGGGTCGCGCCGGCCGGCTCCCAGTCGCCGTCGGCGGGCCTCGACAGCACAGCCACGCCACCGGGCGGCATGCCGCGGTACTCGCCGGACAGGCCGCTGGTCAGCAGCGCCACCAGCTCTTCGAAGCCCGGATTGTGGCCGACCAGCAGCACGTCGACGTTACCTTGCGCCTCCAGAATGTCCAGCAGCCGCCCTGGCGTGGCTTCGTAGATACCGGACTCGGTCCGCGCCTCCGGGCAGCCGCTCCAGCTGGCATGCTGCCAGGTCTCCTGCGCACGTCGCGCCGACGATACCAGCACCGCGCCCGGTGCCCGGTGCCGTGCCGCCAGCCACTGGCCGGCGGCACGCGCTTCTTCGATGCCGCGTGCCGACAGGCTGCGCTCGTGGTCGGACTCGCCCAATACCGGTGACTCGGCATGGGCGTGGCGAAGTAGCGTCAGGCGCAGGTCATGGTTCATGGCTGCTCCGGCGTGCCGATCGACTGCCACGGCAGCTTGCTGCGCGACCAGCTCCCCGAGAGCGGTGCCGGCAGGTTGATGCTGGTGTTGATCGTCGCGCTGCCCGGGCCGGAATAGGTGCGGCTGTAGGTCCCGGCCGGCAGCGGGAAGCTGTTCCAGTCGGCGATGTGCGGGCAGCCGGGGCAATGCACCAGGAAGGTGTTCATCGGCATGCTGCCGTTCTCCTCGTCGTCGCTGCCCAGCACCCAGGTCGGGTCGCCGCTGCTGTCATACAGGAACAGGGCGGAGAACTCGAAATAGCCGCTGTTTTCCAGCGAGCCGATGCCCATCCCCCAGCCGGACTGGCCCGGGTTGTACCACTGCATGCTGTGATTGGGCGAGCTGTACGGCAGCCCGCTGTCGTTGAGGATTTCGATGCCCTTGCCGATGTCGGCCGAGTCCCACGCATACACCAGCGTGTTCGGCTGCGGCTGAGCTACCCAGGCGCTGCCGGCCTGGTAGGTGACCGGATTGACCGCGCTGGCGCTGCCGGCATTGTGGACACGGCTCAGTGCCAGCGTGCCCAGGGAATGCGCCCAGTCACCACCCGCGAGGTACCACATCGGCGTACGGTCCGCGCGTCCGGTGTACCAGATGCCGCCAAAGATGCCGGATGCGGCGTGCGCCGGATAGACGAAGCTGATCAACCCGTTGCCGCCGCGGTTGGGGTTGAAGAAGAAGCCGTACGTGTCGTTGTCGTGATCCGCTTCGGGCACGGTGCAGCTGGTGGTTGCGTTGCAGCTGCTGCCGTTGCCCAGCGTTGCGCTGAACACGGATTCGGTCTGCCGGGTAGTGGACGATTTCGCATCGGCCACGCCGACCGGGCGGATGTCGATGGCGCTGCCGCAGGCGGCATCGGTGGGAATGGCAAAGGTCACCGACACCGGTGCACTGGCGTTGGCGGCCAATGCCGGCACGCTGACCGCCGGGTTCTCGACTATCAGGCTCTGCACGCTGGCCGGCTGTCCATCCGGGGCGTAGACGCAGACCGCGCTGCCCGCCGCTGCATGTGCTTCGTCGCAGGGCAGACTCAACGACCCGTCGCCGCTGTTTGCGGCAATCAGGCCAATGGTGGCTTTGGCGCCGGCGTCGCGGTCGGCGGTCTTGTACTGGTAGACAATCTGGTCGCTGCCTTCATAGACGATGGCCTGGAACTCGGCGTCGCCGCTGCTTGAGCCGCCACTGGCATAGCTCTGCATGCGGCTCCACTGGAACACGTGGCAGGCGCCGTTGCCGCCGCTGCCCTCGCCGCTGCGTGGGCAGCTGGCGAAATAGCGATAGCGCAGACCGGCGCCGGCAAGGCCGGACACCACCAGATCCTGGTGCAGCGGATGCAGGCGCGGACCGACGCTGTCGTTGTTGGGTACGTCCAGCGGACACTCGTTGCTGAAGTCGCCGCCCTTTTCGGCATTGTCGAAGCTGAGATAGCCGTTGGTGGACATCACCGCAGTGCCGTAATGCTGGCCATAGACGCTGATGCCGCCGCCGCCCAGGGTGATGGCATCGGTGGTGCGCGCGTCATCCAGCGGACCGTAGGTATTGCCGTCAAACACCGAGGTCGGCAGCGCCGGCACCGCATTGGCGCCGCCGGCAATGTCCACGAATCCGTAGTCACACTGTCCCTCACCGGAGGTGGTGGCGGCATAACCGAAGGCGTCCGGGCCGTGGGGCAGACTGCCGGTGCTGGCGATGCCGGGCACCAGCAGTGCGTAGCCGCCGCCGAAGCTGGCGCTACCCTCGTTCTTGGCGTTCATCGGCAAGAACCAGCGCTCACCGGGATCGATGCTGGCATCGCCATTGCCGCAGACCTGCTGCGGGCTGCCGGCGGTGAGACGCACGTCCTGACCAAGCACGTTCAGCGCGCGGCTGACCGCTCTTGCGCAGCCGCTGTTGTCGGTGACCTGCACCGTCACCTGCGGCTCGCTGCCGGTCGGGTAGCTGGCGTCCAGCTGCGTCTGGCTGCCCTCGCGCTCGTACACGCCGTCGCCGTCAAGGTCCCAGCGGATCAGATACGG
>JAGRJX010000245.1:6116-10548 GCA_020442545.1 Lysobacterales bacterium | reverse complement strand
GGAGTTCAGGCTGACATCCGGCGCGTTGCAGGTGCCATGGCCGTTGACGAACTGGAGCCCGGTGGTTGCCGGGTCGAGCCAGTCCTTGAGGCGCGTGTCCGGCGTGCCGGCACCTTCCCAGGCGGATGCCAGACGCCCGAAACAATCGTATTGAAGGACGCCACAGGCGGCCTTGCCGCCAGACAGCACGCCGATCAGGCGACCACTCGCCGGGTCGTAGAGGCCGCCGCCGGATGAGCCACCTTCAGTGGTGCCGGTCTCCCAGTTGTTTACCCACCAGTGGGTGCCGTCCTCGCGGGTGTCGCCCGCGCCGCCGGAACCCTGCGTGCCCGGCAAAATGATGCAGTTGCGCCCGGTGGTCAGCGGGTCGGTGTTGATGCTGATGCGCTTGGCGTGCCCGGCCGGGTGGTGAATCGCCACCGATCCGGCGGGTGCCAGCGAGTCGCGACGATCCCAACCGTTCCAGTATGGCGTGGCGGCATCCGGTACTGCGCTGTTGAGCCGCAGCAGCGTGAAATCCGCATCGACATCGGAAGAAAGCAGGGTGGTACCGCTCTGGGTTCCCGCTGCCACCGAAATGTTGATCGGGTTGCCGCTCGCGGCACCGCCTGGCGTTCGGCAGGTGGGACTCTCGTATTTCCAGTACAGGGCCATCGAACTGGCTTCACTCTGCACGGAAATGCAGTGATGCGCCGTGCTGAACAGCGGCGAGGTGAGGTCATCGCCAAGGTTCTCCGTCGCCATCAGCTGCCCGGTGCACAGGTAGCTCTTGTTGTCGGCGGCCGCGGTAAAGGTGTAGCGCGCCACCGAGTCAATCTGCTCGCGCCAGGCATTGCCTTCCTCACAGGCGACGTCGACGTTGCAGGAGCCGGACTTGGCATTGTCGAACACGTCGGCTTCGAGGATGTTTCGGAATGCCTGCTGCACGCGCCCGAGCTGCAGCCTGACGAAATCACGCTTGCCTTCGCTCACGCGAAGCTCGATGCGCGCGCGGTCGCCGCTGACCACCGGCGTCCAAAGCTGGCGACTCTTCGCGTTGTCGGCATCGGTGAACGGGCCGGCCACGTTGCCCTTGCCTTCGCCGATCAGCCACAGCGCCGCGCCGCTGGGCAGGCGGAATTGGCTGAAGCCGACGTCGATGCTCAGCGCGCCCGGTGCTGACACCTCCATGCGCCACAGCCAGTCGCCGTTGCCGAGCCGGCTCCACTCGCCGCGCCCATAGCTGGTGTCCACGCCAACCTTGTCGATGCCGTGACTCACCGCGTACTGTAGCGGCGTGCCATCCTTCCAGCCGGTATTGCTGTCGATGCGCGCCTTGGCCGCGTCGATGGCCGGCAGCTCGATGCGCGCATTCTTGCCCAGCGCGGACCAGTTGCCGTCGAGATCGGCGGGTGGAACGGGCGTGTTGGCCAGCAGGTTGCCGGACATCAGCAGACTGGCGAGGGCGAGTAGGCAGCGGGTCATGGCGTTTGCTCGGTGCAGAATGGAGCCTTCAAGCATAGCCTGCCCGGCGTTCTGCGGCACGCCGCCCGTTCAGTTTCTGCAGCTCATCGACGATCAGTTGCCAATGGGCGCTGCGACGCAACCGGGCAAAACCTGAGGTTGTGGATGCCCGGAACGCGATCACCGGAGACTGGCTGATAGAATCCGCCTCGGTTTGATTGTCCGCTTTCCGCATGTTCGACGCCCACGACCTGGCCGTGCTGATCCGCTCCGGCACGCCGCTGATCCTGATCGAGACCAACGAGGAGCAGCGCCTGGAAGATGCGCTGCGCCATGTGGTGTCGGAGGTGCTGCGGCCGCTGTGGCGCTGGAGCATCACCACTGGCCTGAGCCGGCTCGACATGGACGGCCTGGACACGCCAGCCTGCAACGATTCGGGCCAGCTGCTGGAATACATGCAGCGCCAGGAGCAGCGTGGCATCTGGCTGCTGCTCGACTTCCATCCCTACCTTCGCTACGCGATGAACCTGCGCCGCCTGCGCGAACTGGTGCTGGGCGATGCCGCGTCGCCGCAGACGGTGATCCTCGCCGGTGCCGGCATCGAGCTGCCGGCCGAGCTGGAAGCATTGGTCACGCGCTTCGAAGTCAAACTGCCGGATGACGCGGCGCTGCAACGGTTGATCCGCGAGGAGGCCTTCGCCTATTCACGCGAGCACGACGGGCGCCGCGTCGAGATCGATTCACGCAGCCAGGCGCTGCTGGTGCAGCACCTGCGCGGACTGACCCTGAACGATGCGCGCGGCATCGTGCGCCGGGTGGTCCACGACGACGGTCGCATCGGCCCGGCCGACGTGACGGTGGCGCAGCGCGCCAAGTTCGAGCTGCTGGGTCGCGGCGGGCTGCTGCAGTTCCAGCCGGATGCGGCCAGCTTCGAGGACGTGGCCGGGCTGACGCGGCTCAAGGCATGGCTGCAACCACGACGGACGGTGTTTCTGGCCAACAAGGTGCCGGAGGGTCTTGATCCACCGCGCGGCCTGCTGCTGCTGGGCGTGCAGGGCTGCGGCAAGTCGCTGGCGGCGAAGGCCTGCGCCGGCGGTTTCGGGGTACCGCTGCTGCGTCTGGATTTCGGCGCGCTGTACAACAAGTTCCACGGCGAAACCGAGCGCAACCTGCGTCAGGCGCTGGAAACCGCCGACGCCATGGCGCCCTGCGTGCTGTGGTGCGACGAGATCGAGAAGGGTCTGGCCACCAGCGACAGCGACGACGGGGTGTCGCGCCGCGTGCTGGGCACGCTGCTGACCTGGATGAGCGAGCGCCGACGTCCGGTATTTCTGGTCGCCACCGCCAACGACATCAGCCGCCTGCCGCCGGAGTTCCTGCGCAAGGGCCGCTTCGACGAACTGTTCTTCGTTGATCTGCCGGATGAGGCCGCGCGGCGCGAGGCTTTCCGCATACATCTGCAGCGTCGTCAGCAGAAGCCGGAACGGCACGATCTGGACGAACTCGCCAGTGCCAGCGACGGCTTTTCCGGCGCCGAAATCGAGCAGGCGATCGTTGCGGCCCTGTATGCCGCCTTCGCCGCCGGCCGGGCGCTGCGCTCGGCGGATATCCACCATGAGCTGGCCAACAGTCGTCCGTTGTCGGTGCTGATGGCCGAACGTGTCGGCGCGCTGCGGAACTGGGCCAGCGAGCGCTGCATCCCGGCCAACTGAGGTGATTGCCGTGCCCATCAACGACTGGCTGGCCGCGCTTCTGCTCGGCATTATCGAGGGCATCACCGAGTTCCTGCCGATTTCCAGCACCGGTCATCTGCTGGTGGCCGAACACTGGCTGGGCGCGCGCTCGGACCTGTTCAACATCGGCATCCAGTCCGGCGCGATTGTCGCGGTGGCGCTGATTTACCGCCAACGCCTGGTTCAACTGGTCCGCGACTTCGTCAGCGGCGAATCGCGCGACTACGTCTGGAAACTGGGCGTGGCCTTCGCCATCACTGTCGCTCTGGGTCTTGTCGTCGCGGCCACCGATTTCCAGCTGCCGGAAACCGTCGGCCCGGTGGCATGGGCGCTGGTGATCGGCGGCTTCTGGATGCTGGGTGCCGAGCACCTGGCGGCGCGCAAGGCGGACAACGCCGAAGTGAGCTGGCGGGTGGCGATCCTGGTTGGCCTGGCGCAAATCGTCGCGGCGATCTTTCCCGGCACCTCGCGCTCCGGCGCCACCATCTTCGTGGCGATGCTGGCCGGGACATCGAACCGCGCCGCCGCCACCGAGTTCGCGTTCCTGCTCGGTATCCCGACGCTGCTGGCCGCGACCGGCTACCAGCTGCTGAAGTCGCTGCACGCCGGCACCGCCGCGCACGAGGACTGGACGCTGCTGGGCATTGCCTTCGTCGCCTCGACGATCACCGCCTTCATCGCCGTGAAATGGCTGCTCGGCTACATTGTCGGCCATCGCTTCACCGCCTTCGCTTTCTATCGCATCGTGCTCGGCATCGCCCTGCTGCTGTGGCTGCCGCACTGACGCGATGCGCCCCGCCGACGCATCGCGCTAGACTGCGCGGCCGCGTCCTTTCGACATTGCCTGCATGACCGATTCGACAGCCAACAGCGGCCACCGCCCGGTGCGCCGCGCCGCGCTGGTATTCATTTTCATCACGGTGCTGCTGGACATCCTGGCCATCGGGGTGATCATCCCGGTGCTGCCGCACCTGATCGAGAGCTTTCTCGGCGGCGATATCGGCCAGGCCGCGCGCTGGGTGGGCATCTTCGGCACCGCCTTTGCGCTGGCACAGTGGCTGTTTTCGCCGCTGCAGGGCGCGTTGTCGGATCATTTCGGCCGGCGTCCGGTGATCCTGCTGTCGAATTTCGGCCTCGGTGTCGACTTCCTGCTGATGGCGCTGGTGAACACGCTGCCGCTGCTGTTCATCGGTCGCGTGCTGTCAGGTATCACCTCGGCGAGTTTCAGCACGGCCAATGCCTACATCGCCGACGTC
>JAGRJX010000245.1:0-6041 GCA_020442545.1 Lysobacterales bacterium | reverse complement strand
GGCGACATTGACCTGCGGCTGCCGTTCTACGTTGCCGCCGGCCTGTCGCTGGCCAACTTCCTCTACGGTTTCTTCATCCTTCCCGAATCCCTGAAAACCGAGGATCGCGACCGGGTCGACCTCAAACGCGCCAATCCGCTGGGCGCCCTGATGCTGCTGCGGCGCTATCCGCAGATCTTTGGCCTGGCGGCGGTGGCGTTCCTGTCGCAGCTGGCGCACTACGCGCTGAACAGCGTGTTCGTGCTGTATGCCGACTATCGCTACGGCTGGGGCGCGCGCGAGGTCGGGCTGACGCTGGCGCTGGTCGGTCTCGCCAATGCCATCACCCAGGCCGTCCTGTTGCGCAAACTGGTGCCGAAGCTGGGCGAGCGGGTGACGCTGCTGATTGGCGTGGCCTGTGGCGCGGCGGGCTTTGCGGTGCAGGGCTGGGCGCCGAGCGGCGGCCTGTTCCTGCTGGCGATTCCGCTGCTGGCGCTGTGGGGGTTGGCCGGGCCCAGTACGCAATCGCTGATCACCCGCGCGGTTGATCCGCGCGAGCAGGGTCGCATCCAGGGCGCGCTGGTCAGCCTGTCCAGCGTTGCCGGCGTGTTTGGTCCGGCGCTGTTCACCACGGTGTTCGCGTACTTCATCGGCGAAGGCGTGGCGCTGCATCTGCCTGGTGCGGCCTTCCTGCTGTCGGCCCTGCTGCTGGGTCTGGCCTGGTGGGTTGCCTGGCGCGCCACCCGTCCGCAAGCGTTTGCGGTGGTGGCGGCCGATCACGGCAAGGCCGCAGGTGCGGAGCCGGCACCGCTGCATCCTGCCGACGCGGGTCCGCTCGATTGAGCGGTGCGTCGGTCACGCCCGGGCCGTTTGCGCGTCGTTGGCAGCAGTGATCGACTCCGGAGCCGAACGATGATGACCTTCCTGCTATGGTTGCTGCTGCTGGTGTTCTGTTGGCCGCTGGCGCTACTTGCCCTCGTGCTCTATCCCTTGGTGTGGCTGCTGACGCTGCCGTTTCGGCTGGTCGGCATCGCCGTCACCGGCGTGTTCGAGTTCCTCAAGGCGGTTATCCTGCTGCCGGCACGCGTGCTGGGAGGCGCGCGCGGCGTCTGAGTGACGAATTACGGGGAAAGCATGAGCACCACGACCATTGAACCGTTCTGGCAGCGGCTGCCGGCCATTGCCCGCTATCCGCTGCGCGAGGCCGCGCTGTATACCATCATCGCGCTGGTGGCCTGCAGCCTGCTTGAGGGCCTGCCCGGCATCGGCTGGGTGATTTCGATCCTGCTCTGGCTGGCAGGCTACAAGTACGCCTTCGAGATCCTGCGCGCCACCGCCAACGGTCGCACCGACCCGCCCGAGCAGGGCCTGGGCGACGACACTGGCGAAGTCTGGCGCTACCTGGGCCTGCAGCTGATGATGATTTTCATCGTCGCCGCCTGCTTCCTGCTGCTGGGGCCGGTGGTCGGTTTCGCCACGCTGACCTTGATGATCGTCATCCAGCCGGCGGCAGTGATGTCGCTGGCGATGGATGGCGCGGTGTTCCATGCGCTCAAGCCGGGAACCTGGGGCGCGATCATCTCGCGCGTCGGTGGCCCGTACTTCGCTCTGGTCGGCCTGCTCCTCGTGTTCCAGCTGAGCGCCGGCAACGCCAGCACGCTGCTGTCCTCGGTCCTGCCGCCCTTCCTCAGCGGCCTGCTGGTGTACGCCGTGGCCCTCTGGGGTCTGTTCGCCACCTTCCACCTGATGGGCTACCTGATACTGCAGTATCACGAGGACCTGGGCTTTGCGCCGGACAGCATCGACGGCGGTTCCGCACTGCCGCCGGATCGCGACCAGACGCTGCTGGACGCGGCGTCCGGACTGGTGCAGGACGGTGATACCGATACCGCCCTTGCGCGCCTGCGTGAGGAGATCCGCTCGCGGTCAGTGTCGCCGGCGGTGCATCAGCTGTATCGACGCCTGCTGCAAAGTGCCGGGGACAAGGCCGGTCTCGCCGCGCACGGCCGGCAGTTCATCGGCCAGTTGCTGGCCGAGAACGACGAGCGCACAGCGCTGGTCGTGGCGCGCGAGTCGCTGGAAGCCGAGCCGCTGTTCAGGCCGTTGCTGTGTGAGCACGCGACGCGGCTGGCGGCTGCCGCCGAGCGCAGTGGACAGAGTGCGCTGGCGGTGCAGCTCAATGAGGTCGCCTTCCACGGCTTCACGAAAGAGTCGACGGCAGTCGATGCCGGCATCCGGGCCGCGCAGCTCATGAGCGAGCGCCAGGGGCGTGATGCCGAGGCCAGGCAACTGTTGCTGGCCGCCCGGGAACGCCAGCCAACCCCGGAACAGGCCGCGCAGATCGACAGTACGCTGGCCCTGCTGGACAGCATCGCCGGCTGATCTACGTCGTGCTGCGATCCGGCGGCATTTCAGCCAGCAGAAAGCGCGCCTTGTTCGCCTCGGCCGATCGCGGCGCACGTTCCACAACATGACTCAGCTGCGCGCGCGCCTTGCTGTAGCGCTGCTGCTCCAGCCAGTTGCGGCCCAGCGCCAGCCACAGCGACGGCAAGCGTGCATCGTCGTGCCCAGCCAGGCCGTCCAGCGTCGATTCGGCGTCGGCCAGGCGCTGTGCCGCCAGCAGATGCTGGGCCAGACGGCAGCGGGTGGCCGCCTCCACATCGAGCTTCAGATGCTGCAGTTCACGCAGCGTTTCCAGCTGGCGATCCAGCGTCGCGGCATCGGCGGCGGACGGCGCGAGCAAGGTTTCCGCCAGCGGCAGGGCTTTGGCTTTCTGTCCGCCAAGGCGGGCGCATCGCAGCAGCGCCAGCAAAAGCGCCGGATCGTCGGGCTCCTCGTCCAGCAATGCCCGCAGCGCGGCTTCGGCGGATTCCAGCCGCAGCGCGCCAAGGTCGGCCAGCGCCTGCTGCAGCCGGTCGTGACGATCCACCACCGGTGCATCGGCCTCGTCGTCCATGCGGTCCTCGCGGATCCAGCCGAGCCGGCTGAAGGCGAAGGCACACAGCGCACCGCTGACGATGCCGCCAGCGTGGGTTTCGAAGCTGATTCCGGCATCGGCAGTGAACAGCAGGTTGTAAAGCTCCCAGCCCAGCCAAAGCGGCAGCAGCCAAAGCGCCTGCACCTTCACGTAGTTGAAGACCACGAAGAACCAGTAGAACACGCGTACCTCGCGCCCTGCCCAGATCACCGCGAAGGCGCCCATCAACGCGGCGATGGCACCCGAGGCACCGAGCATCGCCCCGACCTCTTCGCCACGCCAGAACAGGCAGCCGGCCGACGCACCGAAGGCACCGATCACGTAAAGCAGTAGGAAGCGCCACGGACCCAGCGCCAGCTCCACCAACAGGCCGAGCAGGGCCAGAAAGATCATGTTGCCGATCAGGTGCGCGAATCCTCCATGCAGGAAGGCCGCGCCGAACATGCGCGCCGGGCTCCACTCGCCATAGCGCAGCACCCAGTCGCGGGTGAAGCTGCTGCCGCGCCGGGCTTCGTACTGGTTGCGGGTGTCGCGCCAGCGCGCATGGCTTTCGGCATCGTCGAAATTGACCGGGTTGTCGAATTCGGCGAGGAAGCGGTAATCGTTGTCGATGAGGCTGCTGACCATCAGCGCCCGTGCCGGACCCGGCGCATCATCCAGTCCATCCAGGTCATCATCGCTGCCGCCCCGCCGCTGCAGGGTCGCGCGATAGGCCGGCAGTTCGATGTCGATCAGCCCCGAGCTCTGGTAGAACCTGCCGGCATCTACGCGTCGCTGCATGGCCCCGCTGCTCATGCCATTGTCCTGCAGGAACAGGAACACGAAGACATTGATGATGATCAGCGCCGCCGTGGCGAAGGGAAAGGTTTCGCGGGTGAGGCGACGATGCAGGGGGACGATCAGCACGATGGCTCCGGAGGCCGGTCAGCGGGAGCATGGCATTCTAGGGCCTGCCGTTCCTGCCTGCCTGCACCTCATGGAAAAACCTTTCGCGCCTTCCTGTGAGCGCAATCGCGAGCCGATCCTTGCCGTGCTCCGCGAACACTTCGCGGATCGCCACAACGTGCTGGAAATCGGCAGCGGCACCGGCCAGCACGCCGTGCATTTCGCTGCGGCAATGCCGTGGCTGGACTGGCAGTGCAGTGACCGTGCCGAAGCGCTTCCCGGCATGCGTCAGTGGCTGGACGAAGCCGGCCTGCCGAACACGCCGCCGCCGGTGGAACTGGATGTGGCAACGGACTGGTCCACCCTCACCCCGACCCTCTCCCGTCGGTGGGAGAGGGGACAGAAGGGTTTCGACGCCGTGTTCACCGCGAACACGCTGCACATCATGAGCTGGCCAGCGGTGCAGGCGCTGTTCGCGGCCCTGCCGACGGTGATGGCGGGTGGCGCCGTGTTCTGCGCCTACGGTCCGTTCAACCGCAACGGCGAATTCAGCAGCGACAGCAATCGGGATTTCGATGCCTGGCTCAAGGCGCGCGGCCCCGAATCCGGTATCCGCGACGCCGGCGAAGTGGAGGCGTTGGCGGAAGCCGCCGGCCTGAAGCTCGTCGCCGACATCGCCATGCCGGCCAACAACGACTGTCGGGTCTGGCGCCGTGTGCCGCAGGGTCAGAATCCGGCGCCGGGCCTTGTGAGGTAGGCGGCTTCCTCCGGTGTGTTTTCGCGGTTCAGCGCGGCGTTGCGGTGCGGGAAGCGACCGAACTTCTGGATGACCCTACGGTGGCGTTCGGCGTAGTCGTGGAAGCTGGCGTACTTGCCGCGAACCGATGCTGGCGCCTCGTCAATCAGGCCGGCAAACAGGGCCACGCTCATGTACTGCAGCGACAGGTTTTCAGCATGTTCCAGCGGCAGGTAGAAGAACATCCGCTGCGGTCGCGTCAGCTGCCGGTCGTGGCCAACACGCAGGCCGTCCAGCGCCAGCTTCTGGCCGCGATCATCGGCCACAAAGGCGCCGGGCTTGCCGCGGTAGATGTTGCGACTGAACTGGTCGATCAGCACGATCAGCGCCAGTCGGCCCTGCGGCGTTTCCGCCCAGTGATCCAGCTCGCCACGATGTGCGGCGCGCACCGCAAACTCGAATCTCTCGGTGATCTCGGCATCCAGCGCGTCGCCGCCGTTGAACCAGCGCGGCATCCCGAAAGCCAGCTGCCGCGCCTCATCATGGCTGTCGCCGAACCAGAACCGCAGCACCTCGTCAGACGTGGTGTCGGGCGTGATGTTCATCAAGCCGCCTGCCGACGTGCTTCCGGCGGCTCGCGCCAGCGTTCCATCAACGCTTCCCACTGCGGACGCACCTTGGCGAGATGTGCTTCCTTGACGTGACCGTAGCCGCGGATGTGTTCCGGCAGTCCGGCGATTTCCACCGCCAGCTCGATGTTGTCGGCGTCGAGGCCGGCCAGCAGTTCGTCGATGCAGTCGCGGTACTCGGTGATCAACCGGCGCTCCATCCGGCGTTCGGCGGTGTAGCCGAAGATGTCCAGCGGCGTACCGCGCAGGAAGCGGAAGCCGGCCAGCACGCGGAACAGCGGCGCGATCCAGCCGCCGAATTCGCGCTTGATCAGATGGCCATCGGCATCCTTCTTCGCCAGCAGCGGCGGCGCCATGTGGTATCGGATCTTCACGCGGCCGGCGAAGCGCTGCTTCACCTCGCGACGGAAGGCCGACTGCGAATGCAGGCGCGCGACTTCGTATTCGTCCTTGTAGGCCATGACCTTGAAGGCGTAGCGGGCGACGGCTTCCGACAACGACTCGGAACCAGGCGCCACCGCCTGCTCGCGCTGGCGCACACGGTCGACCAGCTCGCGGTAGCGACGGGCATAGCCGGCGTTCTGGTAGTCGCGCAGGAAAGCTTCACGGCGGCTGATCATCTGGTCCAGAGTTTCAGACAGGGTCTCGTCGTCCAGCGGCTTCGCCTCGGCGGGATTGATGCTGCCACCGCTACCGGCGGCGGCAACCACGCGATCCATGTCCACGGCAGCCAGTCGGCCCCAGTTGAAGGCCGCCTTGTTCATGGTGACCGCGGCACCGTTCAGTTCGACCGCCCGCATCAGTGCGTCATGGCTGACCGGTACCAGGCCCTGCT
>JAGRJX010000244.1 GCA_020442545.1 Lysobacterales bacterium | reverse complement strand
CGCGCGGACTTCGGGTGTCCTTTCTTTTGGCTACTATTTCTTTGGACAAGCAAAGAAAAGTAGCTCGGTCGCCAAAGGCGAACGAAAGCTCTTCTAAAGCACCGCAACCGCTTCGGCGTGCAAGTCACGCGCTGATGCGGCGATGGCCAAAGCAGATCCCTCCGGCACCGCCGTCACCACGTAGCGCTTCGGTCCGCCGGCCGTGATTGAGTCAAACGGCCAGCAGGTCACCAGCGTCATCGTATCGCCACCATCCAGCGCGATACGCTGCTTGCGGCTGTCAACGACCTGCTGCGCCGTCACCCGATAGGCGCGCTGCCCTTCGGCCGTTTCAACCAGAACGCGATCACCCTCATTGATCAATCGCAGGAAGGCGAAGTGATTGTCGCGATGCCCGCTGATCACGCTGTGGCCGTGGCTGCCCGGCGTGGCGCTGGCCTCAGCCCAGCCGGGGCCGAATGCCAGCACGCGACCGGCATCGCCGGCGAGCACGATCTGGTCAACAGCCAGGCGCGGCACGCTCAATCGCGCGACCGGGTGTGTGTCCGCCCAAGGCCACGGTTTCACTGCCTCGCCGCTGCTGCGACTTTCCGACCAGGCTGACTGCAGCAGTACCTGCGCCAGGGCCGCCTTGGTCTGCAGCCACGCGGGCTGCGCGCCGATCCCTGCTGCACACAGGGCAAGGGCGACGGCAATCCCTTGCCGTAGGCCAAGGCGGCGACGCGGGGCGCGACGGGGGAGTGTCGTCGCGTCCATCACAGTGGTTTCCAATCGGGGTGCACTGCGTCGCTTCGTGCACTGGTCGTGGCCAGTTGACGCTGCGCCGTGTAGTTGGGCCGGGCGATGGCTGTGGCGAAGCCGAGGCGCTCCAGTGTTCGCCTGCTCGGCGTGTGGTCGCGCAGGCATTCGCTGGCGTCGAGGTCAGCGTGACGTCCGAGACGATGGTCGAGCACCGAGCGGTGACGGGCGGACCAACTGCTGTCAGTGGACATCGTGCGAAGGTCGTCTTCGAGAATCAGCATCATGTCGTTTCTCCTCGTGGGGGAAGGAATCTGTGTTCAGGCCGACGTGATCAGGCGAGTCCGGGCACGCGTCGCGCCTTGGCGACGGCGAGGCCGAGCAGCAGCAGGCAGATCGCCAGACTCAATCGCGAGCGCGCACCGGTACCGCCGTGGGCGAAAGCCAGCTGGCCGTCCGGCGTGGCGTTCTGGAATCGCATCGAGGCCATGTCCTCGGATTCCGGGCGGACTGGCGTTCGATCAACCGCCACCAGGCTGGTGTAGCTGCTGACCAGGTGGTGGCGCAGCGCCACGTCGATCACTTGCTCGCGGACCTTGGATTCGTCGGCACCCTGGCGCAGGCTGTCCTCCAGCGAGGCGATCCGCGAGCGCGCCCACAGTCGACCGACGCCCGCGTCGTTGCCACCGCCGTTGATGGCCGGCGACAGCGACAGGCTGTCCGACCAGTTCAGCGACTTGCCGAGACCGCTGGCCTTCACTTCGCCATCCAGCTGCGGCAGGCGCGCCACCGCCATCAGCGGCTCGCCGGCGTAAAGGTCGGGCAGGCGCTCCGGATAGGCTTCCGCGCCGGCGGGCCAGTTCACGTCGAGATCGCGCAGCGAAGGGCGATCCAGCTTGTTGAACAGCTTGCCCATGCCCTCGTTCACGTCTTCGATGGCGCGGATCACCACTTCGCTGCCACGACCGATGCGTGCGGCTTCGCGCAGGAAGTAGCCGTTTGGCGCGGAGCCGATACCGACCGGGAACAGGCGGGCGTCGCCGCGCTCGCGGTCGATCTGCTCCAGCAGCTCGCGCTCGTTGCCGATGCCGGCATCGGTGACCAGCACCACCTGGCGCAGCAGGCCACTCACCGGCTGCTGCTGGAACGCGCGGCTCAGTGCCGGCGCGAGCTCGGTGCCGCCGTCGGCTTCGAGTCCGTTGACCCACTCGCGGGCCACGGCGATGTGATCGGCGTCCGCCGGCTGGCTGTTGCCGAACAGTGCTTCGGTCTTCGATTCGAAGCGGATCAGGTTGAAGTAATCGCCGGGACGCAGGTGGTCGAGTGCCTGCCGGACGGCATCGCGCGCCTGCTGCATCGAGGTGCCGGTCATCGAGCCGGAAGTATCGATCAGGACGATCAGCTCGCGCGGCAACGCTTCTACCGGCTGCGTCGGCGGCATCAGCATCAACAGGGCGAAGTGCTCGCCGTCCACCGTTTCACTGAACACGGCGGCCTGTGCCTCGGACTTGGCGGCCGGCGTCCATTCGAGGACAAACTCGCGGTCGCTATCGACCACCAGGTCGCGCAGCTCGGCTTGGTAGTGCTGGCCCTGCCTGTTGACGCTCAGCGCATGGCTGGGGCTGTCCAGTGAGGCGATCGGCAAGCCGGGATCGAGATCGATGTTGATGGTGACCGTCGGCTGCAGGCCCGGCGCGAGTTCAGGCGTGGTGCTGGCCGGCAGGGCCTGGGCGGCACCATCGCAGACGCCGCTGCTGCCGCCGCAGCCGCCATCGGCGTACTTCGGCGTGTAGGTCAGCGGCAACACCAGCGAGAACCTGCCGTCGGCGTAGCGCACCGGCTGCCAGTAGGACACGACGACGTCCACGGTGTCGCCGGGGCCGACATTGGCAACCTGCGTGCGGAACAGGTTCGGGCGGTTCTGCTCGACCAGCGCAGCACGCTGGCCGGATTCAGCGGCGGCGCGATAGGTTTCGCGCGCCTGCTGCTTTTCCTG
>JAGRJX010000243.1:387-13984 GCA_020442545.1 Lysobacterales bacterium | reverse complement strand
CCGCCGAAGGCTTCCAGCAGCAGCAGTTCGCCACGCTGTACTTTGCCCGAACGCACGGCCTCGTCCAGCGCCAGCGGCACCGAACCGGATGATGTATTGCCGTGGCGATCTACGGTCACGATGACTCGCTCCATCGGCATGGCGAGGCGCTTGGCGGTCGCGCTGATGATGCGCAGGTTGGCCTGGTGCGGGATCAGCCAGTCGATGTCGGACTTCTGCAGGCCGTTCGCTTCGAGGGTTTCCTCGACGACCGCGTCCAACGTCTTCACCGCCACCTTGAAAACCTCGTTGCCGGTCATGTACACCTTGACACCGTGGTTCGGCGCATCGGTGAAGCCACGCGAGACGCCCACCGGGTTGTACAGCAGGTGGTCGAACCCGCCATCGGCGTGCAGGTGCGTGGACAGGATGCCCGCCTCTTCGGAGGCTTTCAGCACGACCGCACCGGCACCGTCGCCGAACAGCACGCAAGTGCCGCGATCGCTCCAGTCGAGCATGCGAGTCAAGGTTTCCGCGCCGATCACCAGCGCCGTCTTTGCGGCACCGCTGCGGATGAACTTGTCGGCAATGCCCAGGGCGTAGACGAACCCGGAGCAGGCCGCGTTGACGTCGAACGCCGGGCAGCCATTGGCACCCAACCGGTGCTGGACCAGACAGGCGGTGGACGGAAAGATGATGTCAGGCGTGGTGGTGCCGACGATCAGCAGGTCGACCTCGGAGGCCTCGACGCCGGCAGCTTCCAACGCCCGTTTGGCCGCGTGAACGCAGAGGTCGGAGGTGGTTTCGCCTTCGGCGGCGACATGGCGTTCACGGATGCCGGTGCGTTCGCGAATCCATTGGTCGCTGGTGTCGACCAGCTTCTCGAGGTCGGCGTTGGTCAGCACCTTCTCGGGAAGGTAACTGCCGGTGCCGGCGATGCGCGCGTAAACCGTCATGCTGAACGCCACTCCTTCACGGCGGAAATCCCGGGCGCGCACCGTCAATGCAGCAGCGCGGGCCTCTTCCTGCCGTCCTGTCGGGCGAACCGGCAGGCGCCGGTCGCCGGATAGCTGGCCCGCTGCGAGCAGGCAGCCCATCGCAGAATCGGCCGGACCAAGGTCCGGCCACCGCGAATCAATCCTCGTCGACGATGGCCGACTTGACGTCGATCACCTGACGGCCGCGGTAGTAGCCATCCTTGGTGACATGGTGGCGGATGTGGGTCTCGCCGGTGGTCGGATCGGTCGACAGCTGCTTGGCGGTCAGGGCATCGTGCGCACGGCGCATGCCGCGACGCGACGGGGTTTTACGGCTCTTCTGGACGGCCATGGTGAATCTCCGGTCAGTGCTGCTGAAAAGTCAGCGTTGCTTCAGTTTTGCAAGCTCGGCGAAAGGATTGGGCCGATCTTCCGCGGATTCCGAGCCCTCCGCCGGCCATTCGGTCTCAATGTCTTCGGCACCGCCGGGGCTCATCGGAACCACCGGCACCGCCAGTATCAGCTCGTCCTCGACCAGGTTGATCAGCCGAAGCTGCGCATCTTCCGGCACCAGCAGCGGCTCCACCTCCGGCGGCAACCCGGCCTCTTCCGACTCATGACGGATCAGGCCCAGTCGCTGCTCGACCCGCAGCGGCAACACAAACGTCTCCAGCGTGCGCTGACAGACCAGCGGCAACGCTGCATCGACTTCCATGCTCAGCTGCGGGTAGCTGCTGTTACCCAGAGGCGCGCGCCGGAACGACAGCCGAAACCGGCAACGACCGGCGACAGCATCGTCCGAAGCGACTGGAGCCAGCAGTCCGGCGAGGCGCTTCATCTTCCGCAGCGGAAACTCGCCCTCGAACGAACGCTGTGCCGCCACCATCCGCCACGCATCAACCTGCTCTGGCAGGGATGATCCGGGTAGACGATCTGGCAAAACCGCGGACATAAGAGCGTAATTCTATGCAGTGGCCATGTTCATGTCAATGACGACAGAGACCCGGAAATGCTTGCCTTTCAGTCAGTTGGCGGCGGGTTTGCCGGCCCCGGGAGCATCGGGCAGACTCGGTTCCGAATTCCGGGGGACATCTGTGACGCCTTTCCTTTATCTGCTGCTGTTCTTGCTGCTCCTGCTGCTTGTCCTGATGGTGGTGCGGCATTTTGCGTATCGCCGACAGAACCAGTTGACCCGCATCCTCGATCTGGCCGACGAGCTGGAGGCGCTGTACAAGGAAACCGGGCGCAAGATGGACGCGATGAAGCTGGTCGTCCAGCGCGTGCCTTCGGACATCGCGGCGGTGGCCAATGCCTCACTGCAGAGCCAGGAGCAGATTCAGCAGGGGCTGCGCAACGTGCTGGAACACCGCTTGTGGCTGGCCAGGCACGCCAACACCGCGAAGATCCGGGAACTCAAGGTTGCCCGGCAGGCCCTGGAACGCTCGCGTGCCGCGATTGCCGGGCAGCTGCAGCGGCTGGACAGCGCCGGCGAGGAACTGACCGTAGCAACCGATGCCGCCGTCGCCCAGGCCGAGCGCGAACCCGAGTCACTGCGCCGCCCCGCCGATGGTCGCGGTCGTCTGCACTGAAGCGAGACGCCCGTGTCGTCGCCACCCGCGCTGATCCTCGCTTCCACATCACGCTACCGCGCCGAGCTGCTGTCGCGACTGCGGCTGCCCTTCGAAACCGCCCCGCCCGGCATCGACGAATCGCCGCGGATCAAAGAAGACGGCTCCGCCATGTGCGTCCGGCTGGCGATGGAGAAAGCGCGCGCCGTCGCCAAGCGGTTTCCAGATGCGGTGGTGATCGGCTCCGACCAGTGTGCGATTCGTGGCGAGGTCGTGCTTGGCAAGCCCGGAGACTCCGCGACTGCCCGCCAACAGCTGCTGGCGGCATCGGGACGCTGCGTGGAATTCCGCACAGCAGTTTGCGTCCGCGAGCCCGCTGGCAACGAGCACGCCCTCCTTGACGTGACTCGGGTGCGTTTTCGTGAGCTGGGCGTCGATGAGGTGCAGCGCTACGTCGAAACCGAGCAGCCTCTGGACTGCGCCGGCAGCTTCAAGGTCGAAGGCCTTGGCATCAGTCTTTTCGACGCCGTGGAAAGCCGCGATCCGACAGCCTTGATCGGGCTGCCGCTGATCCAGCTTGCCGACTGCCTGCGGCGGCTGGGCTATGCCCTGCCCTGATCGATTCAGCCGGGCGGGAGCTGGCAACCCTGCTCCGGCGGCACCTGCTCGAACAGCACGAGGCGCTGGTTGCCGCCATCAACCGGCAGCAGCTGGCGCAGGCGAAGACCACCGGCTTCAGCACACAGCCACGCGTAGTACGCCTCCCGACCACGCCAGGAAGCACCATCGTCGCGCAGCAACAGCAGCCGCGAACCCGGCTTGAAGGGCGTTGACAGATCAGCTTCCAGATCCCAGAGGCGCAACTGCTGTGCGCGGCCGTGACGACGGTTGAGCGGGTGATCGAGCACCCGTAGCGGCGGCTTGCCCAGGGCAAAGGCCATCTGCGCGCCCAGCTTGAAGTCGCCGGTCAGAAGCTCGATCTCCCCGCTGGCCAGTTCTGGCCAGTCGTGCTGCGCGCGCAACATGCTCGCCGCCTCACGCCAGCCTGAAAAGCCGTTCAGCGCGACGCCATGACTCGCCAGCCATGCACGTCCGCCGGTGGACGCGGTCAGCCCCAGCATTGCGAAGGCGAGCAGCAGGCCGGCAGCGGCAACACTTGCCGACGCCCGCGCAAGCCACGGCCTCGCGACCACATCGAGCCAAAGCGGCAAAGCCGTGCAGAGCAGCACCCAGCCCGGCAGTGGCCAGTGGAAGCTCACCCGCTCGCGATCCGCGAAAAAACCGAGCACGAACAGTCCCAGCAGCAGCAAGCCGGCACACAGCGCCAGGAAGCCCAGGGGGCGCGACGGCTCCGCTCGCCGACGCCAAAGCCAGCGCAAGGTCGCCAGCAGCAGGACAAACAGCAGCGGCGTAACCAGCAGTACCTGTACCGGCAGCTGCCACCAGCCGTCGGCATGGAACACCCACGGATGCCGCTCGATCAGCTGGAATCGCCAGCCGGCCTCGGCATTCTCGAGGTTGAACCACACAATCGGCAGCCATGCCAGAACCCCGAAAGCAGCCACAAGCCATGGCGGCGGATGGCGCAGTGCCTGCCGACTGCGCGCGTCTGACAGGATCGCCACCGCCCCGACCAGCAGAGCAAGACCAAAGCGATAGTGCGCAAAGGCGCCGAGCACCAGACCCAGGCCAAAGCAACACGCTCGGAGGCGCGATCGTGGTGATTCACGAACGCCAAGCCATCCGTCCACGCACAGCAGCGTCGCGAACAGCAGCGGCACATCCGGCACGGCCAGCAGACCCAAGCTTGCAAACAGCGGCAGCAGCAACGCCCAGCATCCGGCCCGCCATGCCTGGGAGCGATTACCAAGGCGGGCGGCAATACGCACGACAATCAGCGACGTCGCCGCCCCGATCAACAGGAACGGCCAGCGCAGTCCAAGTTCCGAACTGCCTGCAACGCTGACGCCCAGCGCTGCCAGCCAGGCGGTGAGGCCCGGCAGGTCCGAATAGGCCCAGGCCAGGTGTTGCCCTTCCCACCAGTAGAACGCCTCATCAACGAACAGCGGCAATGTCGCCGCCAGCGCGACCTTCGCCAGCAGCAGCAGGGCCCACAGCCCGACGAAGCGGTTTCGGGAACGCTGGCTGTCGAAACGGTTCAAACGCGGGATCCCTTCTGGTTACCTGAATGCCTGACCTGCGCAACATGCCATATCCACGGTCGCGGGCTACACTCGACCAGGCAATGCAGGCCAACCCATTCGACGGAGCAGACACATGCCGGTTTCCGCCCCTGCCGCAGCAACGACGGCCGCGAAGGATGACACAGACGCCGCGCTGGGCGCGGCCCTGCACCGCGCCATCGCCCAGGTCAACACGCTGGTGCTGGGCAAGCCGCGCGAAGTCAGCCTTGCCTTCGCCTGCCTGCTGGCCGGCGGCCATCTGCTGATCGAAGACCTGCCCGGCCTCGGCAAAACGACACTCGCCCACGCACTGGCCGCGACGCTGGGCCTGGATTTCCAGCGCATGCAGTTCACCGCCGACCTGCTGCCGTCGGACATCCTGGGTGTATCGGTTTACGAGCAGGATCGCGACGGCGAGCGCCACGGCGGCTTCCGTTTCCATCCCGGCCCGGTATTCACCCAACTGCTGCTGGCCGACGAGATCAACCGCGCGCCGCCGCGCACGCAGAGCGCGCTGCTGGAAGCCATGGCCGAGCAGCAGGTCACCATCGACGGCGTGTGCCACCGCCTGCCCAATCCGTTTTTCGTGATCGCCACGCAGAACCCGGTGGATCTCGCCGGCACGTTTCCGTTGCCGGATTCGCAGCTCGACCGCTTCCTGCTGCGCCTCCAGCTCGGCTATCCCGATGCCGACGCCGAACGCGAAATGCTGTCCGGTCGCGACCGACGCGACCTGATTGCGGACACGCTGCCGCTACTGGGCAGCGGCGAAGTGCGCGAACTGCGCCAGCGCACGCAGCGCATCCACGCCAGCCCGGCATTGGTCGACTACGTGCAGGCGCTGGTCACCGCAAGCCGCGAGCAGCCCGGGGTGCGGGTGGGGCTGTCGCCGCGTGCAGGTCTGGCACTGCTGCGCGCGGCACGCGCGATGGCGCTGATCGACGCCCGGGATTTCGTGCAGCCCGAGGACGTGCAGGCCGTGTTTCTCGAGGTGGCCGCGCACCGTCTGGTTCCCCAGGCAGACAGCGGCAGCATCGACGACGTACGCCGGCAGCAGGCCGCCGCAATCCTGGAGCGCGTTGCCATCCCGTGAGCAGCCAGGCAGCAGATGGCGGGCGATTTTTCGCACTGATTGCGTGGGCCGAACGCCGCCTGCCGGCGCTGACGCGACTCAAACGCCCCGAGAGCCTGCCGCTGACGCTGGATCGCAAGCGCCTGTATGTCCTTCCCACGGGCGCCGGCCTGTTCATCGGCGCGCTGGTCATCGGCATGTTGCTCGGCGCGCTGAACTACAACAACAACCCGGCGCTGCTGCTGAGCTTCCTGGTCGCCTCCGCCGTGCACAGCAGCCTGCTGCAGGGGTACTTCAACCTGCTGGGACTGCGCATCCTGCAGCTGGATGCCGAGCCGGCACACGCCGGTGAGCAGATCCGGCTGCTGCTGCGCGTGCACAATCCGGACAGCCGGCAGCGCCGGGGTCTTTGCTTCCGCCTCGCGGGGCACGTCAGCAGCTTGTTTCTTGGACCGCAGCAGAGCGGTCACGTTGCGCTGGCGGTGACGGCAACACGCCGCGGCTATCAGCGCTGCGGCCGGATCGCGGTGTTTACGCGTCACCCGCTGGGGCTGTTCCGGGTCTGGAGCTGGATCAGCCCGGACCGGAAGCTGCTGGTCTACCCCGCCATCGAGCGCGAAGGTCCGCCACTGCCGCTGCCCAGCACCGACGGCAACCGCCGTTGGCGACGCGCGCCCGGCGAACAGCTGCACAGCCTGCGCGACTATCGCGTGGGTGATCCGCTGCGCCTGATGGCCTGGAAGCGCAGCGCGCAGGCGGGTCGACCGCTGGTGCGCGAGTTCGAAGCACCCACCGGCGGACAGGTCGAGCTCGACTGGCAGGCGCTGGATGGCGTCGACAACGAAACCCGGATCAGCCGTCTGACCCGCTGGCTGTGCGAAGCCGAACGACAGGGCCTGAAAACGCGTCTGGTGCTTCCCGGACAGGTGTTTGGCCCTGATCGCGGTGACAACCACCGGCGCAACTGCCTCACCGCGCTGGCATTGCTGCCTGGCGCGGCCGACGGTGACGAGCCATGACCGGCTGGCTGCCATGAAGCGTCCTGCGCTGGATCGCCGACGCTTTCTCTGGTGCGCCATCGCCGTTCCGACCGGCACGCTGGCGATCCTGCCGACGCTGCCCGCGTGGCTGATCACGCTGCTGGGACTGCTGTGGGCGCTGGCGCTGCTGCTGGGGCTTCGTCGTCTGTCGCTGCCGATGCCGCTGCGCGTCGCCGTGACGCTGCTGGTCAGCTATGCCCTGCTGACGCATTACGGCTTCCGCTTCGGTCGCGATACCGGGGCCGCGCTGATCACGCTCCTGCTGGTGTTGAAGCTGTTCGAACTTCGCAGCATTCGGGATGCGCGCAGCGCCATCGGTTTCAGCCTGTTCGCCTCGATGGCCGCGTTCCTTCTCGACCAGGGACCGACCATGCTGCTGCTGTCCGGCCTGGCCTGCCTGCTGCTGATCGCCGCGCTGGCAGAAGTCACGGATCTTGAGGCAGCACCGGCCGCGGCGCCAGCGGTGACGACTTCAGGACCGTTGCTGGGCGGCTGGGCGCCGCGCCTGCGGCAAAGCCTCCGTCTGCTGCTGCTTGCGCTGCCATTGGCCGCCGTCGGGTTCTTTCTGTTTCCGCGCCTGGCTCAGCCACTTTGGGGGTTTCCCGGCCGCGCCAACGAGCCGCGCATGGGACTCAGCGACGAAATGTCCCCCGGCGACATCGCCCAGCTGTTCACCGACGACTCGCCAGCCATGCGGGTCAGTTTTCGGGGCCCCATCCCCAATCCCGAGCAAATGTACTGGCGAGGCCCGGTACTCACGCGCTTCGATGGCCGGACCTGGTCACGTTCCCGCTTCCTCGAACGTGCGCTGCCCGAGCAGTTCGAGCCGCTGGGGCCACCCATCCACTACGAAGTCACCCAGGAGCCGACCGGCCGCAACTACGTGATGGCGCTGGACGTGCCGGTGAGCGACCCGGCCGGTGTCGGCATGACCCACTCCCGCTTCCTGCTCTCACGTCGGGCACTGGATGACGTCCGGCGCTTCGAACTGGCTTCCGTGCTCGACTATCGTCTGGATGCAAAGCCTCGATACCTGAACAGCATGCAGCAACGGATGACCGAGCTGCCCGAAGGATTCAACCCGCGCACCCGCGACCTGGTCCGGCAATGGCGCTCGGAGGGAACCGACGACCGCGGCATGATCGAGCGCGCGTTGCGCCTGTTCAATCGGGAGTTCAGCTACACGCTCGAGCCGCGCCTGCTGGGGCGGAACAGCGTCGATGACTTCCTGTTCGAAACCCGCGCCGGCTACTGCGAGCATTTCTCGTCGGCATTCACGGTGATGATGCGCATGGCGCAGATCCCGGCGCGTGTGGTCACCGGCTACCAGGGCGCCTACTACAACGCCGTTGGTGACCACTGGGTGGTGCGCATGTCTGACGCCCATGCCTGGTCGGAAGTCTGGCTGCGCGGCGAAGGCTGGGTGCGCGTTGATCCGACGTCGGTAGTGGCGCCCGAGCGGATTGAACGCGGCAGTGACAGCCTGCGCGACATCGGCAGCTGGGGCCGCATGCTGCGACCGCTACGGGACACCGCCGACTGGCTGCGACGCGGCTGGAACGACCTGGTGCTGGGCTTTGACTCGGCGCGGCAGCAGCGCCTGCTGAAACCACTCGGCATCGACAGTCGGCGCTGGCAGCAGGTCGGCCTGCTGCTCGCGGTGTCGGCAGGTCTCGCGCTGCTGGTCACCATCTGGCTGATGCGGCGGGCGGCACCACCAAAGCGCGATCCCCTGCTGCAGGCCTGGGACCAGTTCGTCCGCCGCCTGTGCCGCGCCGGGACGCGCTGCCAACCGCATGATGCGCCGCACACGATCGCAGAGCGCGCCGCCAGGCGCCTGCCGCGTTCGGCCGCTCGCATTCGCGCGCTCAGCCAGCGTTTCATTGCCTGGCGCTACGCTGGAGACGTGCTGGACACGGCGTCCCGTCGAGCACTTCAGCGGGAGTTGCGCGGCTTCCGACTTCCCAGGAGCCATCTCCCCCGCAAAAAGCACGGCCTGACAGCCGATCAATCCATCCGCCGTTGACCTCCACGATCATCCATCGACATCACCGGAGTTACGCCATGAACTCGATACCCTCCTGCGGCAATCGCTTCCTGTGCAGCCGCGCCGTGCGCACCCCACTCATGCTGGCGGCAATCGTTCTGATGCTCGGGGCGTGTGCCAGCACGCCCAAGCCGTTGCGCGGCAACTTCGCCGACTTCACGCCGCAGCAGGCCAGCGAGTCGGGGAGCACCGGCGCCCTGGTACGCTGGGGTGGAACGATCCTCGATGTGGAAACCGACGGCCAGAGCAGCTGCTTCGTGATTCTCGGCCGACCGCTGTACGACAGCTCGCGGCCACGCGATGGCGACGTCAGCCTCGGCCGCTTCCTCGCCTGCCGCAACGGCTTCTACGACCCGGCCATTTTCGCCAGGGACCGCGAGATCACCGTTATCGGGCACGTCGCCGACTTCCAAACGCGTCCTGTCGGCGAGTACGACTACCGCTACCCGCGCCTCGACACCGATGTCATCTACCTCTGGCCCGAGCGTAACGACGACCAGATGTATTTTGTCGGCGGGATCGGCATGTACCAGTCGCCGTTCGGCATCTATGGCTACCGCGTATACCACTACGTCCCACGCCGCAGCGCTCCTGCGCCAAGCAAGCCGGCACCGGCCGGCAAATAGATTGACGGGCGCTGACCAGGGCCATGATCTCCTGACGCCGGCGCCAGGACGCCGGCCGGCGTGAGCATCCGCTTCTCGGCCACGTTGTGCCGCGCTGTCCGCTCGGAGCGGCATCGCTGCTGCTGCTTTCTGCTTCTCCCGAAGGCTGCCAGCGCCCGGCTGCATTCGCGCGGGATGGTCGGCATCGACGGGACCCTCGACGGCGTACCGTTTACCGCCGTCGTGCAACCCGACGGCCGCAACGGGCACTGGCTCAAGGTTGGCGAAGCGCTTCGACGCCGTGCCGGCGTGGCCGTCGGTGACCGGGTCACACTGGAGATCGGACCGGCCAGACGCGAGCCTGAACCACGGATTCCGGCTGACCTGAAGGCTGCCCTGCAGGCCAGTGCGGAAACGGTCGCGATCTGGTCGTCCCTCACCACGCTGGCCCGCCGTGATTGGGTCCAGTGGCTGGACGGAGCGCGAAAGGAAGATACCCGCCAACGCCGTATCAGCCGCCTGTGCGACGTGCTGGCCTCGGGAAAGCGTCGCGTCTGCTGCTTTGATCGCTCTGGCGTCTATAGCGGTGAGTTTCGCGCGCCTGTTGCCAAGACCTGAGTCCGCGCCCGGTGCCAAACGGCTTGTACGGTCGCTGTGGGACCAGGCGGGCTCACGCACTTGATCCGTTGTCGGCAGTCGGGCCTGGGGCCGCCTCGACACCGTCGCCATTCTCGCCAGGGTTCCGTTCCGGCAGCCTGCTTGCGGGCCCGGAAGCGCCCGACAGCAATTGCGACAGCCGCCAGGACTGCAGCGGTCGCCCATTGAGTTGGTCGGCAATGCACTGACGAAGCAGCCGGCGCAACGGCACCAACCATTCCGGTCTCAGGGGCGCATCGACGCGGAGCGCAAGCAACGCTTCACCCGGCACATCCGCACCGGTCGGCGCGATGGCCTCGGGCAATCGCCGCAAACCCTGCTCGCCGGCATAGCGATAGTGGGCTCCGGACACGACCAGATGGCCGTCGGCATCCGTATCCAGCGTCGGCGCATAGCCGATGCCGGACAGCAGCCCGTACTCGAACGACCGCAGCGCTTGCGCGTGGCCGGTCGGCGTCGACAGCTGCGAAATCAGCAGAGCGTAGCGGTCAAACACGGACACATGGGACTCCCGGCGCGGCAGCAGTCGGACCAGGAGCTCGTTGACGTAGAACAGCGACAGCAGCGAGTTACCGCTGATGCGCGGCAGCGCAGCGCCGGATTCAACCTTGGCCAGGACCGGCAGCTCGCCCACATCCCGCCAACCCAGAAGCAGCGGACGCCCTGGCTGCAGCTGCGCACGCAGCGACTGACCTCGTGAACCGCGAGCACCCCGCGCAATCAGCCCAACGCGGCCGAGCTCCCGCGACAGCACCTCCAGCAACAGGCTGGTTTCCCGATACGGGCGGGCATGCAGCACGTAGGCGGGCTGGAGCTCGACGTGCATGGGCTGACGGCACCCGGGATCTCAGTCCTGGTAACCGAACTGGCGCAGGGCCGATTCGTCGTCCGACCAGTCATCGCGCACCTTGCACCAGGTTTCAAGGAACACCTTGCCGTCAAACAGGCTCTCCATCTCGCGCCGGGCCGACGCTGAAATCGCCTTCAACCTGGCGCCCTGCTTGCCGATGACGATGGCCTTCTGGCTGGGGCGCTCGACCCAGATCACGGCGGCAATCCGGCGCAGGTTGCCGTCTTCCTCGAAGCGCTCGATCTCGACGGTTGATGCGTAGGGCAGCTCCTGTCCAAGCTGGCGCATCAACTGTTCACGCAACAGTTCGCCGGCAAGGAACCGCTCGCTGCGATCAGTGACTTCATCGTCGGCGAACAGCGGCGCGGACCGCGGCAGGTGGCGGAGCAATCCGTCCTGCAAGGCGTCCAGTCCCTTCTTGCGCGTGGCCGACAGCGGGAAGACTTCAAGAAACTCCCTATCGGCTGTCACCTTGGCGATGAACGGGAGCAGCTGCGCCTTGTCCGCCAGACGATCCACCTTGTTGATGACCAGTACCGCAGGAACAGCCGCCTCGCGAACCGCCTTCCAGGCGATCTCGTCATCCTCGCGCCACTGACCGGCTTCGATCACCAGCACCGCCAGCTGCACCTCGGACAGGGCGCTGCGCGCGGCGCGGTTCATCATCCGGTTCATCGCCAGCTTTTCAACGCGATGCATGCCCGGCGTGTCCACGTAGACGGTCTGGCCGCGGGCGTCGGTATGGATGCCCAGGATTCGGTGGCGCGTCGTCTGTGGCCGTGGCGTGACGATACTGAGCCGAAAGCCGATCAGTGCATTCAGCAGTGTGGACTTGCCGACATTCGGTCGGCCCACCAGCGCTACCAGACCCGCGCGGAACCCCTCATTGCCGACTTCACCGGTCACCGCGACTCGCCTCGATTTTCACCAGCGCACTCGTCGCCGCCTGTTGTTCTGCCGCACGCCGCGAACTGCCGGTGCCTTCAGCAACCACGTCGAATTCAGTCACACTGCAGGTAACGTGAAAGCTGCGATTGTGGTCCTCGCCTTGCGTGGCCGTCAGCGCGTACTCCGGACGCCGGTAACCGCGCCCCTGCAGCCATTCCTGCAGGCGGGTCTTGGCATCCTTGCCGATCCTTGCCACCGGCAGCTCGTCCAGGCGTTGCCCGAACCATCCCAGCACGACGTCGCGACAGGTGGCGAAACCGGCGTCGAGGTGAATCGCGGCAATGATGGCTTCCAGCGCATCCGCGAGGATCGAGTCGCGGCGATGGCCGCCGCTCTTCATCTCGCCCGGTCCAAGCACCAGGTGTTTGCCCAGGCTGAACTCCCGGGCAATCTGGGCCAGCGTACTGCCGCGAACGAGCTGCGCGCGGGCCCGCGTCAGAATGCCCTCGTCCACGTTGCGCCACCGCTGAAACAGCGCTTCGGCGACGATCAGGTTGAGCAGGCTGTCACCGAGGAATTCCAGACGTTCGTTGTGCGGCGACCCGGCGCTGCGATGCGTCAGCGCACGACGCAGCAGCTCCGGATCGCGAAAGCAGTATCCGAGGGCGTCAGTCAACACCGCCCTGGCGGGTCAGCGACACCGTCTTCTCGAACTTGGCCACGAAGTCGAGGTTGTAGATCAGCGGCTCGCGGACTTCGTACTTGACGGTGACGGTGTAGCCGTCCTTGCGGACGATCTTGACGTTTTCCGGCTTCACCGACTTGACGTAGCTGATGTAGAACCGGCGATTGAGCAGGTCCCGTATCTTGGCTGGCGACATGCTGGCAACGCCCGGTTCGGCCTGCAGGCCCTTCATGGCAGAGACCACGCCGTAGTACTCCGAATAGACCGGGAACAGGCGCATGATCAGGAACGCGAAGAAACCCGCGATGATCAGCACGAAGATGAACCCGATCAGCGTCATGCCACTGTGATAGCGCTTCATGATCCTGCTCCCCTCTATGGTCGAGTACCGTATGCCTGCGGAGTTTGCCTGAAAACGGGCGATCCGCACAGGGAGTCGCCCAGTGCCGGCACGGCTCAGTCAATGCTGTTGCCGATACGGCCGAAATCGACACCACCGTTGCTGCCGTCCCAGTTCATCCAGATGAAAAAGGCGCGACCGACCAGATTTTCCTCCGGCATGAAGCCCCAGAAACGGCTGTCTTCACTGTTGTCACGGTTGTCGCCCATCACGAAATAGCTGCCTTCGGGGACTACCCACACGCCCTCGCCCCGCGAACCGCGGTACACCCCGTTGCGGATCAGAATGTCGTGCTCCACACCCAGCAGGTTCTCGTGGCGAAGGTCGGCGCCGGTCGCGTCACGGCCCTGTCCGACACCGATGTAGCGCCCCGACGAGTCGGTGTGTACCAGTTCGCCGTTGATGTACAGCGTCTTGTTTCGATAGACAATCTCGTCGCCCGGCAGGCCAATCACGCGCTTGATCCAGTCCTGGCGAGGAACCGGCTGGTCGGGATTGCGGCAGGTACTGTCTCCGCTCCGGACTTCCTCTTCGCCACGATGACAGGTGAACCCCGGAAATCGGAACACCACGACATCTCCACGCTCCGGCTCGCCCAGGTCGAGGATCTTGGTGTTGAGTACCGGCAGGCGGATGCCGTAGGTGA
>JAGRJX010000243.1:0-372 GCA_020442545.1 Lysobacterales bacterium | reverse complement strand
TCAGCAGGGTCGGCATCATCGAGCTGGAAGGGATGCGAAACGGCTCGGCGAGAAACGAGCGCAGCAGCAGCACGATCAGGATCACCGGAAACAGCGAGCGCGAGTATTCGACCGGCCAGGGCTGCGGCGCTTCCTCGCCACGGTCGGCCTTTCGTTTCGGCGCCAGCACGAAGTGATCCAGCAGCCAGATGGCGCCGGTCAGCGCGGTAAGCCCAACCAGAAGTGCGGCAAAGTCGATGTTCACGCGTTGAGAATCCTTTTTCCGGCTTGCGGCGCAATACCGCGTTGATGATGCTGCCTACTTGTTGTCCGTCTGCAGCACGGCCAGGAAGGCTGCCTGCGGAATTTCCACCCTGCCGACCTGTTTCATGC
>JAGRJX010000242.1 GCA_020442545.1 Lysobacterales bacterium | reverse complement strand
ACGGCCAGTCTGCCTTCGCCGACGCCACTCAACCCGCACGACGGGCGTGCGGTGACGGCGACGGATACTTGTTCAGCGTTGCCCTAGCGCAACCAGCCTTTGCGGCGACTCACCGATGCCAGCCAGACCAGCAGTACGGCGATGACGATGATCATGATCGTCATCACGATGCCACCGGGACCGAAGTCCGACAAATTGCTGGAATACAGCGCCTGACTCATCTGAACGATCACCGCCAGCAGGGAGGCCAGGAGCATGCCCTTGGCCATGCGGCTGCGGATCAGCAGTAGTGCAGACCCGATGGCGCCGCCGAACACCGCAATGCCGAAGGCGATGGTCGCCCACATCGGGCGCGTTTCGATGGCGACACGCTGGGCTTCCGGCAGCTGCGCCAGCATATCCGGCGTCATCATCATCTGCCCGACAAAGGCCATCACGCCAAGCATGTTCCACAGCAGCGCAATCACGCTGACAATCCAGAACCAGACCGGTGGTTTGTTGCTACTCACGACATCACCTCGCTTGCATTGGCTTGCCAAGTCCCCGGCAGGCCGCGACCTGCCGGGGTTGTCATTGTCTGCCTGGATCCCGGATCACCGGCCATCCATGGCCTGTCGGGGACGCCGACATCCTGCCGTCACTTCGCGCCGTGCATCAGGCGCTGGACCAGCGGCGCGGCAAGGAACAGCACCACACCGGCACCCACCAGCGCATAGAAGCCGAAGTTGTAGCCGACCTGCGCCGAAGCGACCGTCATGCCGGCTTCACCACTGACGCTGGCCGCGAACAGGCCGGACAGGTTGTTGCCGATGGAAATCGACAGGAACCAGCAACCCATGGCCAGGCCGCCAAGGCGCGACGGCGCCAGCTTGGTGGTCATCGACAGGCCAATCGGTGACAGGCACAACTCACCTACGGACTGGATCACGTAGACCATGAACAGGGTCCAGAACGGGATCTTCATGGTCGCCGGATCGACCAGTTTGCTCAGCGCGAACACCAGCAGCAGGAATGCCAGGCCGTTGAAGATCAGGCCCAGACCGAATTTGCGAGGGATCGAGGGATTGCGCTTGCCCATCCGCACCCACAGCCAGGCCAGGATCGGCGCCAGGGTGATGATGGCGATGGAGTTCACCGACTGGAACCAGCCCACCGGGAAGGTCCAGCCACCAAACTCGCGATTGACGATCTTGTCGGCGAGGAAGTTGAAGCTCGAGCCGGCCTGCTCGAAGAACATCCAGAACAGCACGTTGAAGCCGAAGATGATCAGCATGGCGATCACCATGTCGCGCGCCATGCTGCCTTCGCGAACACCCTCTGCCAACAGCACCACCGCCGGCACGATGAACAGCGCCATCAGAATCCACTGCAACGTGGTGGCATCGATGGTCAGCAGGAAGTAGACGAGCGGAATAGCGGCGAGTGCACCTGCCGCCACCATGAACACCCGCCCCAGTCCTGGAGCTTCTGCCGGCGGAGCACCAATGCCCTTGAGCTGGTGGCGGCCGAACCAGAACCAGATCAGGCTGATAACCATGCCGATGGCCGCGGCGATGAACACCGCCTTGTAGGCCGGCATTTCAGCGGAGCCGAAGATGTTCTCGGCGAAGATGCCGGTCAGGATCGGCGCGATGAACGCACCCGCATTGATGCCCATGTAGAAGATGGTGAAGCCGGAATCCCGACGTTCATCACCCGTGGCATACAGCTTGCCGACCATCGTCGAGATGATCGGCTTGAACAGGCCGTTGCCCACGATGGTGACGGCCAGTCCCAGCTTGAACAGGCTCTGGTCCGGCAACGCAACCATGAACAGCCCGACCGCCATGATCAGGGCGCCAAGCAGGATCGCCCGCTGGTAGCCGATCATCTTGTCGGCAACGTAGCCGCCGAAGATGGCCGCGGCATAGACCAGCGCCAGGTAGGCGCCGTAAAGCGCATTGGCAGGTGCTTCGCCCTCACCGCTGCCGTCGTAGAACTGTGCGACGATGTAGAGCGTCAGCGCCCAGCGCATCCCGTAGAACGCAAAGCGTTCCCAGAACTCGGTCATGAAGAGCATCCACAGGGGACGCGGATGACCGAGTACGGTCTTGAACTCGGGCAGTTCGTTGGAGCCGTGAGTGGCGGCGGTATTGCTCATCGCGGAAAGTCTCCCCAGGGTCAATCGGATGTTGTCGGCACGCGCAGGGCGCCGTACACAAAACGGCCCCGACAACGGGGCCACACTACATTCTCCTGCGGAATCGGAACCGGAAGCCGGGTGGAATCCGCCGTCAAAGGCCGCAATGGTTTACCCGTTGGCGGGGTAGCGCGTCAAACCAGCGGCATGTTGCGCCGCACCATGAGATTCATTCCGCGACGTGCCGATTCTCAAGCACCGTGCGCACTTCGAACAGTTCCGGGAAGAACGTCAGCTCCAGCGCCTGCTTCAGGAATCCGACGCCGCTGGAGCCTCCCGTGCCGCGCTTGTAACCGATGATGCGTTCGACCGTCTTCATGTGGCGGAAGCGCCAGAGCTGGAAGCTCTCCTCCACGTCGACCAGCTGCTCGCACAGGTGATACGCCGACCAGTGCGACTCGGTGTCCTCGTAGATGCGCTTGAACACCGGCACCAGTGCCGGATTGCGCCGGTGCGGCTCGGAGAAGTCGCGCTCCACGCATTCTGCCGGCACCGCATGGCCGTGGCGCGAAAGGTAGCGCAGGAACTCGTCGTACAGCGACGGCGCTTCGAGCACCGCGCGCAGCACATCCTGCTGCTCGGGCGCATGCGCGAACAGCGCGATCATGTCGGCATTCTTGTTGCCCAGCAGGAACTCCACCAGCCGGTACTGCAGCGACTGGAATCCCGACGCGCTACCCAGCGCGCCGCGAAACTGGACGTATTCCGACGGGGTCAGCGTTTCCAGCACCGCCCATTGCTCGAACAACTGCCGCTGCACCTGCTTGACCCGGGCGAGAATCTTCAGGCACGGCCCGAGATCGTCCTCGCGCAGATGCTGCAGCGCGGCCCCCAGCTCGTGAATGATCAATTTCAGCCACAGCTCGGACACCTGATGCTGGATGATGAACAGCATTTCGTCATGGTGGGGCGGAACGCTGTGCGGATGCTGGGCGCTGAGCAGCTGGTCGAGCCCCAGGTAGCCGCCGTAGCTGCTGTCACGCTGCAGGTCGATGGCGATGCCCACTTCGAGAGCACGACGGTTTTCGTTCGGATCCATGATGACGGCAATACCTGCGTTAGCGTATGGGGTCGGCGATTGACTCCGTGAGAGCGCAGTGTACGCACCGGAATCGGGATTCCGAAATCGCATCCCTTGCCTTCCCCGGGTACGCTTGATATCAAGTTGGCCTTTCCCAGCTCATTTTCCGGGGTCGGAATCACGCTCATGTCGACAGCCGCCGAATTCGAAATCGAATACCTGCAGTACCTGAAACCCGATGGCACGCTGGCCTCGGATCCGCCCGCCGCCGCATCCGACCCGAAACGCCTGGTGTCGATCTTCAAGGAGATGCTGTTCTTGCGCGTCTTCGACGAGAAGGCCGTGAAGCTGCAGCGCACCGGCAAGCTGGGCACCTACGCCAGCTGCCTGGGTCACGAGGCAACGCACGTCGGCATTGGCGCTTCCATGCGCCCCGAGGACGTGTTCGCACCGAGCTATCGCGAGTACGGCGCGCAGTTCCACCGCGGCGTCCACCCTCGCGAGGTGCTGATGTACTGGGGCGGCGACGAGCGCGGCAACGATTTCGAGGGGCCAAGACACGACTATCCGTGGTGCGTGCCGATTGCCACGCAGTGCCTGTACGCGGCCGGCGCGGCGCTGTCGTTCAAACTGCGCGGGCAGGATCGCATCGCAGTCACCTGCTGCGGCGACGGTGGCTCGTCGAAGACCGACACCTACGCCGCCATCAACTCGGCCGGTGCCTATTCGCTGCCGTTCATCCAGTGCATCGTCAACAACGGCTGGGCCATTTCGGTGCCGCGCCACGCGCAGACCGGCGCAGAGACGCTGGCGCAGAAGGGCATCGCAGGCGGACTGTACTGCCTTCAGGTGGATGGCAATGACCTGATCGCCGTGCTCGAAGGCATGCGTCGCGCGGTCGAGCGCGCGCGCAAGGGCGAAGGCGGCAGCTGCATCGAGTTCATGACCTACCGCCTGTCCGACCACACCACTGCCGATGACGCGCGCCGCTACCGGCCCGACGAGCAGGTCAAGGAAGCCTGGGAGCGGGAGCCGTTCCTGCGATTGCGCAAATACCTCACCGACAACGGCTTCTGGAGCGACATCACCGAAAAGGCCTGGCTGGAGGAATGCGGCAAACGCGTCGACATCGAGGTCAATGCCTACCTGAAGAGCAAGCCGCAGCCATTGGAATCGATGTTCGACTATCTCTACGCCGAGCTGCCGGTTGATCTCGAGCAGCAGCGCGCCGCCGCGCTGGCAAGGGAGGCGAAGTAATGACCGCCATTACACTCATTGAAGCCCTGACCCAGGCCATGGCGCACGAACTGCGCCGTGACGAGAGCGTGCTGGTGCTGGGCGAGGATGTCGGCGTGAACGGCGGCGTGTTCCGCGCCACCGACGGCCTGCAGAAGCAGTTCGGCGCGGAGCGTGTGCTGGATACACCGCTGGACGAAACCACGATTGCCGGTTTGACGGTGGGCCTCGCCTCGCAGGGCATGCGTCCAGTGGCCGAGGTGCAGTTCGACGGTTTCGTCTATCCGATGGTCGACCAGATCGTCTGCCACGCCGCGCGCTTCCGTCACCGCACGCGCGGTCGCCTGAGCTGCCCGATGGTGCTGCGCGTGCCCTGGGGCGGCGGCATCCGCGCGCCCGAGCATCACAGCGAGGCGAACGAAGCCGTGTTCACCAACATTCCCGGCCTGCGCGTGGTGCTGCCGTCGTCGCCGGCCCGCGCCTACGGCCTGCTGCTGGCGGCGATCCGCGACCCGGATCCGGTCATCTTCATGGAGCCCAAGCGCATCTACCGCCAGTACAAGGAAGAGGTGCCCGACGACGGCGAGGCGCTGCCGCTGGACATGTGTTTTGTGCTGCGCGATGGCGAGGACGTGACGCTGGTGACATGGGGTTCGCAGGTGAAGGAAACCCTGGAGGCTGCTGACGCGCTGGCGAAGGAGGGCATATCGGCCGAGGTGATCGATGTCGCCACGCTCAAGCCGCTGGACTTCGACACCATCCACGAATCGGTGAAAAAGACCGGCCGCTGCGTGATCGTCCACGAAGCGCC
>JAGRJX010000241.1 GCA_020442545.1 Lysobacterales bacterium | reverse complement strand
GCGCTTACTGCACGCTGATCGGCTGCCGCGCCAGCACCTGGTTGTCCTGCACGAACACCACTTCCCAGTCGCCGGCTTGCTCGGGCGTGTAGAAGCGCACGCTGTCGCCTTCATCCGGGACATAGGCCCAGCCCTGGTATTCGCTGCCGTCACCGCCGACGGCGACGATGCCGATCCAGTTGCTGCCGTTGCGCGGGCCGGTGAACGCGACTTCAATCTCGCTGCTGGCCGACGCCATGGCCGGCACGCTGAGCGTGGCTGTGGCCGGGATAACCTTCACCGGCTTCGAGGCGGCGACTTTCTGGCTTTCGAACAGCACGTAGCGGTATTCGTAGTCGCCCGGCTCCAGTGGCGCTGTGACCACGCCGCTGCCGCTGGCCGCTTCCGGCCGGTAGTAGGCGTTGTTGACGTAGGCGCCGGCATCGCCACCCGCCGGCGCGAAGCCGATCCAGTGGCTGCCATCGACCGGACCGCTGGCAGTGATGGTCACCCGGTTACCGGCCATCACCTCGGCCGGGCCGTCGACACTGATCTCCGCCGCCACCACCTTGATCGGGCGTGAGTAGGCGACGCGCTCGGACTCGTTCAGCACGTAGCGCAGCTCGTAGTCACCAAGCTCCGCGGGCACCTTGATCGCCAGCTGATCGCCCTGCTCGGGCAGGCGCGCGTAGTGGTTGGCGAGATAGCTGCCAACGTCGGCACCCGGCTCGACAAACCCGACCCAATGGCTGCCGCTCTTCGGGCCGCGCGCGGTCACGGTCAGCGTGGTGCCGGCGATTGCGGTTTCCGGCGCGTCGATCATTGCCTCCAGGTCGCCAATGCTGACCGGCTCGCGCGCCAGCACCTGCTCCTCACGGCTGGGACTGACGTAGCGCAACTCGTAGTCACCCGCCGTAGCCGGCATCTCGAAGCTGACCTCGCCACTGCCGTCACCCTCGGTTTGCGGCACATAGGCGTAGGTGGTGTAGCGGCCATCCGGTGCGTCCGGCAGCACCACGGTGATGAAGTCGCCTTCGTCGGCCGGGCCGGTCCAGTCCACCGACAGCTGCTGGGTGATGACCGCCTTGCCCTGCGGCTTGAGCGTGGCGGTGGCCGGCGGCGGTGGCGGCTCGGTGCTGGTCTTCATGGCCCCCTGCACGGCGCTGCTCAGCTCCTGTGCATCGCGGGCGTTGAAGTAGCGACCGCCGGTGTTTTCGGCCAGGCAGCGCAACTGAGCCTGATGTGCCGGGTTCTGCACGTCGAAGCCGATCACGTGCGCGGTGAAGTCCACGCCGCTCTTCTCCAGCTCGGCGCCCACCGCACAGGGATCCAGCTTGCAGGTTTCCTCGCCATCACTGACCAGGATGACGGTTGCCTTCTGCTCGCTGGACTTGAGCGCCGCCGCCGCATCGATGACGGCCTGCGACAGCGGCGTCATGCCCTTGGGATTGATTGCGTTGACCGTGTCCATGAACACGTCGCCTTCCATCGGGCCCAGCGGGATCAGCGTCTCGATATCGGCGCAATCACCCTTGCGACGATGGCCGTAGGCGATCAGGCCGATCTGGTTGGCCTGATCCCAGTCGGATACCACTCTGCCGGTGGCCTCGCGGGCAATCTCGATCTTGGCGCGGCCGTCGATCTGGCCCCACATCGAGCCGGAAGCATCCAGCACCAGCATGACGTTTTCGGCGGCCAGCAGCGGACCGCTGACAGCAAGCAGGGCGGCAACAGCAACGGCCAGGCGGCCACGATGGATCAGCGACATTGTCGGATTCCCCTTCGAAGTGGTTAACGAAGGGGATACGTTAGCCGAAGTTGAAACCCGACAGGCTGTATCCGTCTCATTCCGCGCGCAGTGCGGTGATCGGATCGAGCTGTGCGGCCTGTCGCGCCGGGTAGACGCCGAACAGCAGGCCGACCAGCGCGCAGACGAAGGTGGCGCCCAGGATCGGAATCGGCGCCCAGCCGACCTGCCAGCCGGCCAGTGCCGCGATCAGATAGGCCAGCACGCCACCGAACAACAGGCCGAGCAGGGCACCGAGACCGCAGATGACGGTGGTCTCACGCAGGAACTGGGCGATGATGTCGCGGCGACGCGCGCCCAGCGCACGCAGCAGGCCGATCTCGCGCCGCCGCTCCAGCACGTTGGCCAGCATGATGTTCATGATGCCAATGCCGCCAACCAGCAGGCTGACCGCGGCAATCGCGCCCATCACGATGCGGAAGATGCGCTGGGTCTGCTGGTGCTGGCGGTACAGCTGCTGCGGCACGATCAGGCTGTAGTCGTCGACGCCGGCGTGGCGCTGGCCCAGCAGTTCGGACAGCACGGTGGCCGCGGAACCGAGGCGCGACGGATCGTCCACCTTCAACAGCAGGCGATCAAGCTGATCTTCCATGGCCTGGAAACGGAAGCGGGCGAGCGCGGTGGCCAGCGGCACGAACACGCGGTTGCTTTCCGAACCCAGCTGCACGCCTTCGAACTGGTCTTTGGCGAGGTCGCGGTCAGCGAGCACGCCGACCACCTGCAGCCAGACGTGGTTGAGCTTGATGTAGGCACCGATCGCGTTGCCGCCGGGGAACAGGTCGTGCGCCACCTGATGCCCCAGCACCGCGACCGCAGCGAGGCGATTCTCGTCGTCGTCGCTCAGCGCCCGGCCCTGGGCGAGCTTGAGCGACGACAGCTCGAAGAAGGCCGGACTCACGCCGCTGGCCTGGGCGTCACTTTGCCCGGCATCGCTGCCCACCGAAAACGCACGGATTGCCTTCGATCCCGCGTACTGTTTCGCGCCCGGCACCACCGACAGTGCTGCGGCTGCATCGGCCAAAGTCAGGCCAAGCGTGCGGGCGCGCTCCTCGCGCAGGCTGTCCTCGTCGCGGCTCTTGGCCTCGACGATCAGGTTGTTGAGACCCAGGCCCTGCACCAGCCGCAGCGCCTCACGCCGGCTGCCTTCGCCAACTGCCTGCATGGCGACGATGGCGCCGATGCCGAAAATCAGGCCAAGCAGGGTCAGCAATGTACGCAGCTTGCGCCGCGACAGCTCTTCCAGCGCTTCGCGCCAGGCGACGGGCAACCTGGCGATCATTCGGCGGCCTCCGCGTTGGCGGCAGCGGCAGCGGCGGCACGGGCGCGAGCCACGGCAGCTGCGCGCGGATCGTCGGCCGGCGGCCCGGGTTTGGCAGTTTCACGACTGCGATCCGGCGTCAGCAGCACGCGGTCGCCGGCCTTCAATCCATCGGTAACGCGCGAACGCGCGACGCCGCGTTCGCCCAGCGTCACTTCGCGTCGAACGAAGTCGTTGCCTTCGCCCACTTCCACAAAATGCCGGCCGTTCTCGGATACCAGGGCCAGGTTGGGGACGGTCAGCGCCTCGCTGTCATCGCTGGTGTGGATTTCCGCGCTGAAGGCCTGACCGGGAACCAGGGCGTACCGGGTGACGACGTCCTTGGGAATCGCCGCCTTCATGCTGAGGTACTTGATCGGATTGCGGCGACCACGCACCTGTGCCGCACTGGCTACCCAGCTCAGTTCGGACTCGATCTGCTGGTCGGGCCGTCCCGCCGGATGCATGAGCACACGATCACCTTTCTTGACGCCTTGCGCCTGCAGCTGCGGCAGGACCAGCTCAACCTCCAGCGAGCCGGTGTCCGGCAGGCTGCCGAACTCGTTGCCGGCCCACAGGCTGGAACCCACCTGAGGCTTGTCGCCGGTCCAGTTGGCCGCCAGCACCAGCACGCCCTCGTGCGGCGCACGCAGTTCCAGCGCGGCCAGATCCTGGCGGCTGGTGTTTTCCGACAGCTTGAGACTGCTGCGCTTGGAGTCCAGCACCGCCAGCTCGGCGGCGCCGCGTTCGCCGGCCTGGTCGCGCTTCCACTCCAGCACGCCCTGCTTGACGCCAAGGAATGCCTTGTCCTGGATGGCATCGAGGATTTCGTTGCGCGCCAGCATGTCAAGATCGGCCTCGGCGTAACGGTCGGCGATGCGCAGCTGGGAACCGACCGCGGCGAGATCGACGTCGACGCGTCCCTGCGCGGCATCCAGCTCGCTCTGCTTGCTGTTGCGCGACAGCGCATTGCGCTGCAGATCGATCAGCGCCTGCGACAGGCTGAGTTCGGCCCCGTCTGCGCTGAAGCGGGCGATCAGGTCGCCTTCCTTCACCGTACTGCCTTCCGGCACCATCCACTCCAGTCGACGTCGCGACCATTGTCGCCCCGGCACCGGCAGCGGCGTGGACTTCGTGGACTTCACTTCGCCATTGGCCACGATGCTGAGGGCCAGCGGGCGCATGTCGACCACTTCCACCGGCTTCTCGGTGGTGCCTTCGCCACCGCAGGCGGCAAGCAGCAGTGCCGCCAGCGCAGCGGCCAGCGCGATGCGCCTTTGCCTCAAGATCATGGCGCTGCCTCCACGCTGCCGTGGACCCGCGTACTGCCCGCATCGATACCGATATCGACACGTACCGGCTGGCCCGGCTTGAGTCCGGCAGCGGCGGCGTCGAGCGCGATCAGCACGTCGACCACCGGCACCGGCTGCGTGCGCGACTTGGAGCGCACCACGCGCCCGATTTCCCTGACCGTGCCGGTCAACGCGCGGCCGGCACCGCCTTCCAGGCGCAGGCGCGAGCGCATGCCTTCGCGCAGCCAGGCCAGGTAACGCTCATCGACCTGGGCGCGCACCGCCAGCGTTTCCATGTCCGGAATTTCGGCCACCGACTGGCCCATCCAGACCTGCGAGCCCACGTCGTATTTTTCGCCCTGCCAGTTGCTCTTGTGCATCATCACGCCGGCGCGCGGCGCCTTGACGTTCAGCGCAATCAGCGAGGCCTTGAGTTCGTCGACCTCGGCCTGCAGCTGGTCGGCTTCGAAGCTGACCAGGCGCCATTCCTGGCGGCGCTGCTCGGCGGCGGCCTTCTCGCGTTTTTCGACCAGCGCCATGCGCTCGCGTGCCTGCGCCTTCTCGATCACCAGCTTCTGGTAGTCGATGCCGCGCAGCAGCTCGGCCGGCTGGGTGGCCTTGCGCTCCGCTTTTTCAAGGCTAGACCTTGCCTCTTCCGTGCTCAGGTCTTCGTTGCGCTCGCGCTCGGCCAGCACCAGGCGAAGCTGTTCCTGCTGGGTCTTCTTCTCCGCCAGTTCAGCCTGTTTGGCCATCAGATTCTGCTGCAGCTGGCTACCATCAAACTGCACGACGACATCGCCTTGCTTGACCGGCGAGCCATCGGGCACCAGTCGCGTGATCGAATAGTTCCACATGCCCTGTACCGCCGGCGGTGCCAGCACCGCGCTTTCCATCGCCACCAGTTCGCCATCGGCCTCGATGCGTTGCGGCGCGGCTGGCGAGAACGCAACCTCGGTGCCGGCAACGCCGACTTCGACGCGCGCGCTCATGCCCGGGCGCAGCGGCAGCGCGCCCTCGCCCGCCGTCCCCTGCAGCTCGATATCGACCTGGAAATAGCGGCCGTCGCCCCATTCGGCCTTGCCGTCAGGAGCACCGGCAATCGCGCTCACCCGACCTTCGATGCGTCGGCCGGGCAGGGCGTCGAATACCACCCCGACCGGGTCACCAACCTTCATCCCGCGCCGGTCCGGCTCCAGCGCCCAGGCACGGATGGCCATGCCGCCGTCGCCGACCACCTCGCCGATCTGCGCACCGTTGAATGCCGACGATCCTTCGTCAATGCGCGTGCCGGTGCGCGGATCAAAACCGTGTACGACCACACCGCCGCGGGTAGCGCGCTGCTCGGAGGCCTCCACCTGCGCGTGCTGAAAGGCCAGCTCGGCTTCCTGCCGCTGCAGTTCAAGGGCGGCATCCCGACGTCGACGCTCGACGGCGCGGCGAGCGGCGGCAGCCTCTTCGGTTTTCAGCGCCAGCTCTCGGTCGGCGCGCGCCTGTTCGCCCTGATAGCGGTCGTAGTCCAGGGCGGACAGGTATTTCCTGGGCAGCGCGGCATCCACATCGGCCTTGTCCTTCTGCGCCCTCGCATCCACCCGTGCCAGTTGCGCATCCAGTGCGGCCACCTCCAGTTCGGCGATTTCCTTGGCTGCTCGCGCCTTGCCCTGGTCGATCTGTGATTCGAGCTGGCGAATCTGAGCCAGCGCCTGGCCTGGATCGATGCGGACCAGCACGTCGCCCGCATCAACCCGGCTGCCTTCCGGCACGTAGTAGCGCAGCACCACCGGTGAATTGTTGGCAAAAGGCGTGTAGATGCCTTCGGAGTTGCTGGAGCGCAGTTCACCGGTGAGCATCAGTGTCGAGGCGCCGGCCAGTCCGGGAAGGACCAGCAGCGCCAGACACAACACCCGGCGGCATACGCGGGGTTCAGTTCGCCGTGTCATGTTCCACCTTTCCGTCACGCAGACGCACATGGCGCGGCGCGTGCTCGGCAATCTCGCTGTCGTGCGTGACCAGCACCACGGTCTGGCCTTCACGGTGCAGCTGATCGATCAGCCCCATCACGTCAGCCGCACTCTTGGAGTCGAGATTGCCGGTGGGTTCGTCGGCCAGCAGCAATGACGGCTTCATCACCAGCGCACGGGCGACGGCCGCGCGCTGCACCTGGCCGCCGGAAAGCTCGTTGGGCCGGTGATCCAGTCGCTCGCCGAGACCGACGCGCCCCAGCAGGTCGCGGGCATGACGCTCCACTTCGACAGCATCCACCTTGCCGTCGTGCGCGAAGCGCAGCGGCAGCATCACGTTCTCCAGCACGGAGAGGCGCGGAAGCAGGTGGAAGCTCTGGAATACGAAGCCGATGCGTCGATTGCGCAGGTCGCTGGTGGCTTCGTCGTCGAGCCCGGCGACGTTGTCGCCATCGAGCTGGTAGCTGCCGGCGGTGGGCTGGTCCAGACAGCCCAGGATGTTCAGCAGCGTGGATTTGCCCGAACCGGAGGACCCGGTGATGGCGACGAACTCGCCGCGCATGACGTCAAGGTCCACGCCGGCCAGCGCGCGCACGCTCTGTCCGCTCATGTTGTAGCTGCGTTCGATGCCGCTGAGATGGATCATGGGTCTCCAGGGATGGGGCGCCGTGCCGTGCGTCGGCCGGGTTTGGCAGAAGGAATCACTAACGGACTGATGCAGCAGCACGAAGTTCCGTCGCAACCGCCGGATACTGCGGTGGGGGGCCGCAATCGCGACGGCGGCGCAGACTGCCATGCCACGGGGCATGGTTTCGCCACCAAGGCGGCGAGACGCATTGTCCTCAGGCAGCCGTGCGGCAGGCAGTGCCGGAAGTTGGCATCAATGGTCCGCATCCCAAGCACCTTGCCGCAACGCCAAGCCGGAAGCCGGCAGCGCATGAAGTCGCCATCCGTGGCCGGTCGTAGCGCAGGCTGCGGGCAATGCTTGCTGCCCTGGCAAGGACCGGCGGTGAGGCTGGGGGCCATTGAGAAGCTACCCCGTCACGGAAACCGATCGGTTGGGGCCGCACGACCGATCCATTCGGACGGCCATGCTGTCGGGTTCAGCGCTGCCCTAGTCCTCGGCCAGTTCGACGCGATTGCGGCCGCGTCGCTTGGCGCAGTACAGCGCCGTATCGGCACGCTGCAGCAGCTGTGCGGGATCGTCGTCGAGGCGCGGCACCTGAGTGGCGACGCCAAGACTGATGGTGACGGCGCTGTCGGCCTGGGTGAAGCGACGGCGCAGCTCCTCGGCTCGCTGCACGCCACGGTCGGCGTTGAAGCCGGGCAGGATCAGCACGAACTCCTCACCGCCAAATCGCGCCACCAGTTCGCGCACTGGCTGGGTCTTGCGCGACAATTCTGCGGCGACCCAGCGCAACTGCCGGTCGCCCGCCAGATGGCCGTGCTCGTCGTTGTAACGCTTGAAGTAATCGACGTCCACCATGATCACGCTGAGCGGGACACCGGTTTCCGCACAGCGCTGCCATTCGCGGGTGAGTGCCTGCTCCATCGCCCGACGGTTGGCGACGCCGGTCAGACTGTCTTCAGTGGCCAATTCGCCGAGCCGTTCGTTGGCATCCTCCAGCTCGCGCGTCCGCTCGGCAATCCTTTCTTCAAGCCGCCGGTTGATGGTGATGAAATTGCGATAGCGCAATCGCGACACCAGATGCGCAATGGTCGCAATCAGTGCCAACGCCAACAACAGCCACAGGGCCATGGCCCAGGAGCTCCTATACCAGTTCGTTTCGACGCGGAAGTGGTACTCCAATGATTGCACCTTGCGACCGTCGGAAACCCTGCCTTCGATCTGCAGGCGATAGTCGCTCGCGTCAAGATGTCCGAAATTGACGGTGGAATCACCAACGCTGGACCAGTCACTCCAGGAGTCCACGCGCCCTGGCAAGCGCCAGCGTATCTCTGCACCCGGCTCCATCGAGATCAGGGCGAACTTCAGCCGCAGACCATCACCGGCATGAAAAAGAATGTCGGGGTCGGTCGTCAGTGGCAGCAGCTGCAGATCGCCCCCGCCAGGTCGATACTCGATCCGGCTCAGGCTGACCGACAGCGGTCGGCCGGGGCGTTCGGTTTCGACGGGATCGTATTGCAGCAGGCTGTTCCAGGTGACCAGCCGCAGGCTGCCATCGGCATCGACGTGGACATCGGAAAAGCCTCGCGCCAGCTGCGACCCCAGGTGGACCGGGTGCCATTCCGTCTCGCCGGGAGCGCGGCGAAAAAGCTCGCGCTGGGTGTACGCGTAGTCGCCGAACGGCGTGCTTGCAACGTCCAGCTCCATCGGGCGCTGCACCAGATTGAACGGGGCCTGCGATGCTGCGTGGAATCGTTGTCCGTCGAAACGGTAGCTGCGGCTGCCGGACGTGGCGTAAAGCGCGCCATCCAGCGCAACCAGACCGGTTCCGTAGTCGGGGTCGAAGTCCAGGCCCTGCGCCGGACCAAAACGTTCGCTCCGCGCGATCTGGGAACGGTCGGGCGACAGCGTCAGGCGTTCGGCGCCGCCACGGATGTCGCCAATCCAGAGTGTGTCTTCCGCGGTCTCGAGGAGCGCGCTCAGGCGGACGTCGCCAAGCGGCCACTCCTTGCTGACTGTCCAGCCGCCATCGTTCTGGGCCAGCTTCAAAAACCGGCTCTGCTCTGCAGCGTAGATAACCCCGGGATCATGTCGGGAACGCAGCAGGTAGTAAACGCCGTTGCCGTGCCAGATGCGCTGCGCCTGCTGGCTGCCGTTCGGTAGCCACAGCAGACCGAATCGCTCACCGATCAGCAAGCCGTCCTCGGTCGACAGAAGATCGTGGGTTTCCAGCTCCGTCCGGACGACCTGGCGGAACCGGACGCGACCGCTGTCACCGCGCTCTGCCACCGCCACGCCACGCGAATTGGCCACCCAGAGCGAACCACCGCACCAGGCGCTGTCGACAATCGATCCGGGAATGCCGTCCGCAGCGCTGTATGCCGTCCAGGGCGATGGCATGCGCAGCCGAAGCAGGTCACCTTCGGTGGCCACCCACAGGCCGCCTTCGGCATCGGTGGCCATGGCGAGGATCGAGTATGGCCCAAGGGGTACGCGCGAGAGGAATCTCAGATCGGCATCAAAGCGCAGCAATTCTCCGCGGAGGGTACCGACCACCACCGTACCGTCCGAGAGGGTTATGGCGAGATAGGGCGCAGCCTCGTTGAACAGCTTGTCTGCGTCGCCCGCCATGCGCTCAACAGCGCCGCCGCGGTAGCGGTAAAAGCCGTCACCACCCACCAGCAACAAATCATCGTTCTGGGTCAGAACCGCGTTGAGCGGCTGCTCAGAGAAGACTTCGCCCCCGGTCAGCGGCAGCAGGCGACCGTCATCAAAGCGCGCCAGGCCGCGTCCATCGACACGACCGTAGAGGGCATTGCCGACGCCGAAGAAGCCCCTCAAACTGGCCGGCAGCGGCCAGCTCCGGGTGCTGTCGTCCATCCCGAGGCGATACAACTTGCGGTCAGTCTGGAAATACACGGCATTGCGGGTAGCAACAACGGTCCAGACGTTGCCGACATGTCGATCCTCGCCTTCCAGGCCGAAGCGCGTTCGCAGGTCGCGGAACGCGTACTCGCCGTCCGGGTGCAGCTCCAGATAGCCGAACCGGTCGTAGCTTCCCACGTAGATGCGACCATCGGCACCCATCGCCAAGGCCCGCGCGACGCTGTTGCCCGGGAGTTCGATCCGCGTCCATGCAGAGCCGTCATAGCGAAGGACACCTTCCGCGTTGCCGACAAACATGCTGCCGTCGTTACCGGCAAGGACTGCCAGATGCACGGGTGCCGCGGCGTAGTCCTCCGGACCAAATCGCTCCTGCAAGGGCATGCCGGCAATGACGGCGGCGGCAGCGGCAGTGGGCAACAGGCTGACCAGAAGACAGCAAGCCAGCCATCGGCCGAATCGTGTTCGCGCATGCCCCCTCATTCTACGAGTTTGCAATATCTGCGAGGCCGATTGTTTCGCACGGATCACGGTTTGGGCGGTAGCGTTGCAGCGGCTTGTCGGGAAAATGCGGCCCCGGGACAGGCACGCGGCTGTCCTTGAACGGGTCTTGTTGAACAGCGGCACGCCGATCATGGCCCACCGCTGGATGCTAATCTGCGCGCATGACCCGTCTCAGCATCAACGTCAACAAGGTGGCCGTGCTGCGCAATTCGCGCGGCGGTCGGCTGCCCGACGTGCTGGAGGCAGCTCGCGTGGCGCTCGACGCCGGCTGCGGCGGCATCACGGTACATCCGCGTCCCGACCAGCGGCATATCCGCCCGGATGATGTCCGTGCGCTGTCGCGGCTGTTGGCCGAACGCGGGGGCGAACCGGAGTTCAACATCGAAGGCAATCCGGTTCCCGGACCGCGCGGCGACTATCCGGGTCTGATTCCGCTGCTGCTGGAGACCCGGCCGCAGCAGGCGACGCTGGTGCCGGACGGCGACGGGCAGATCACCTCGGATCATGGCTGGCGCCTGTCGCCGGAACCCGACGGGCTGCGGATGCGCATTCGCCAGCTGAAGGAAGCCGGCATCCGGGTCAGTCTGTTCATGGACGCCGGCAGTGCCGACATCGAGCGGGTTGCGGAGCTGGGAGCAGATCGCATTGAGCTCTATACCGGTCCCTACGCCGCGGCGCATGCAACGGGAGACGCGCGCGCTGCACTGGATGCCTGCGCTCGCAGCGCCGCGCTGGCGCGCTCGGCCGGACTCGGCGTCAACGCCGGCCACGATCTCGACCAGCGCAATCTCGCGGATTTTCTGGCCCACGTCCCCGGCGTGAACGAGGTGTCGATCGGCCATGCCGTTTTTGCCGAAGCCCTGTATGGCGGACTGTCCACCACCGTGGCGCAATACCTCGCCATCATCAACGGTGACCGACCGAGCTGATTCGTCGCGCGCGCCGGTCGGTTGCGATGACCATCACCGCGCGAACTCGGCGAAGCCGATCCGCTGCAGGCGCGCGTCCTTGGCCACCGCCAGCACCTGCGCCATGTACTGGTAGTCGGCGTCGGGCGAGGTTTCCAGGATAAGCGTCGGCTGCACATGGCGTGCGGCCTCCAGCTGCAGTGACGGCTGCAGGGCACTGGCCGGCAGCGGGCGGTCGTTCCAGTACAGATCACCCAGAGCGCCGATGCGCAGGTGGATGGTTTCCGGCGGAACCGGCGGCTTTTCGACGTTGGTCGATTTGTGCGGTAGGTCCGCGGTGATCGGCCGGGACAGCACCGGCGCGGTGACCATGAAGATGATCAGCAGCACCAGCATGACATCCACCAGCGGGGTGACGTTCATGCTCGACATCGCCGCACGGGCGCCGGAGGGAAGGGAGTTTGCGAACGCCATGGCCGGTCTCCTGTTCAGCGCACGACGCCATATCGTGCGTGCCGGGGATGCCGCCCGCGCTGGATCGGCGCGAGCAGGGTCGCTCGCGTCATCCGGTCTTCCCTGACCCATCCACGGACGGATGCAGCCGGGCCGGAAACAAAAGGCCCGCAGGTTTCCACCTGCGGGCCCAGTATAGGCACAGAATGGCGGCTGCCATCAATACTGATTGCTGTCCTCGACAAAGCCGATCTTCTTCATGTTGGCGTTCTTGGCTTCGGCCAGCACCTCGGTCAGCACCTGGTACTGCACCTCCGGTGAGGTATCCAGTTCCAGCGTTGGCTGCACGTCACGCGCCGCCTCGATCATCAGTGACGGGCCGAGCGCATTGCGCGGCATCGGCATGTCGTTCCAGAAAAGCTGGCCGCCCGCATCGATCTTCAGGCGGATCGGTTCCGGCGGATCCCGCTCGGGTGGCTTGAGGTCCTTCACCGGCTGCGGCAGGTCGATCTGGATCTGGAAGGTCATCGCCGGCGCTGTGACCATGAAGATGATCAGCAGCACCAGCATGACGTCGACCAGCGGGGTCACGTTCATGTCCGCCATGGGTGCCGAGCCACCGGAGCTGCCTGTGGAAAATGCCATGTCTTTCTCCTTGGCTCAGTGCTGCGGCGATGCAACGAAACCGACGCGCCGGATGCCGACTTCCTTGGCCGTCTTCACCGCCGACTGCACGATTCGATAGCGGGTCGTGGCGTCAGCGCGAACATCCACCTGTGGCTGCGGCTTCTTCTGGGCCTCGACGGCGAGCTTGGAGCGAAGCGAATCCATGTCCACCTGTTCGTCGTTGAGATAGATGTCGCCGTTTTCCTTGATTGCCACGGTAACCGGCCGGTCTTCCTTGTCCGGATTGTCCGCAAGCATGGCTTCCGGCAGCACCACCTTCACCTTGTGCGCCATCAGCGGGGCGGTGATCATGAAAATGATCAGCAACACCAGCATGACGTCGACCAGCGGCGTGACGTTGATTTCCGCCATCGGCCCGCCGCTGTCTCCTCCTGCACTGAATGCCATCGCTTAACTCCCGTCAGACGGATTACTTGCTCTTGACGTCACCGACACGGGAGCCGGTCGCAAAGAAGTCATGCAGGTCGTGAGCGAAGGTGTCGAACTTGGCGTTGGTCACCCGGTTCATGCGCACGAAGAAGTTGTACGCCAGCACCGCCGGGATGGCGACTGCAAGCCCGATGGCCGTCATGATCAGCGCCTCACCGACCGGGCCGGCAACCACGTCAATCGACGCCTGGCCGGTTGCACCGATGCGGATCAGGGCGTGGTAGATGCCCCAGACGGTACCGAGCAGACCGACGAAGGGTGCAGTGGAACCGACCGTCGCCAGCAGGGTCAGGCCGTTTTCAAGGCGCGAGCTTTCGCGGGCGACAGCCTGACGCAGGGCGCGGTCGATGAACTCGGAGCGGTTCAGGGCCTCGACCAGACGGCTGCCTTCGTGACGCTGGTGGTGGGCCGCAGCGACGGCGCAGTCCAGCGCGATCTTGGAGAACGGTTCGCCCTTGGGCTGGTCTTCCATGAAGCGGATCGATTCCTGCGCGTTCTGGGTTTCCCAGAAGGTGCTCATCACCCGGTCGGCTCGCGAACGAATGACCATGTTCTTCAGCAGGTTGACGATGATGTAGTACCAGGAGCCGATCGACATCACCACCAGCATGATGAACACGATCCAGCCGACCGCGTCGAAGTTCTGGATCAGGTGGTCGAAACCCATCCCCTCCAGTGCCTGTGCGTCATTGGTGCCGCCCGTACCCGGACCGACGCCCGGATCGGCCGCCATCGGCGCAGAATCCACCGGCGCTTCGACCGGAGCGGTTGCGGCCTGATCGACCGGCTGATTGGAAGCAGCATCCTGTTGCATACGCCTACCCTTTGGTTACCTATTTGAGACTGAAATTGATCGGAACCAGTACCCAGCCCTGGATCGGCTGGCCATTGCTGAGCCCCGGGTTGAACTTCCACTTCCTGACAGCCTTGAGGGCTGCCACGTCCAGCACGCGATGTCCGCTGGACGATTCAACTTGTACTTCCAGCGGGTCACCGGTCACATCGACCAGGATCCGCAACATCACATCCCCTTCCAGCCGCTTTTCCCGTGCCCTGCGCGGGTAGTCAACGTTCGTGATGTGACCGTAACTTTGCTGGACTGACGGCCCGATTTCCGAAACCCTGGCCAGTGGATCGGGAGAAGACGCCGTCTCGATGGCCTCGTAGGCCATGTCGTACGGGCTGTCGGTCAATACCGGAGGCGCTTGAACCACCACCTCGCGCTCCACTTGCGGCGGCTGGGGCCGTGGCTCCTGCGGCTGCGACAATACGGGCGCAGTCGGCATCGGCACCATGACCGGCGGCTTCGGCTTCGGTTTGACGTCCTGCACATCGAGTACGAACGTGCGATCCCTGGCAGGTGGTGCGTCCACCGGCGCCGATGGCGCCATGACGACCATGAAGGCCGCGAGGTGAAAGGCACCGGCAAACCCCATTCCGGTGATACGTGCCCAGTTCAGTCGCCGTGTTGCCTGCAGCTGGTGGTCCGCGTTCATGACGTCATTACCTCCTGCTTGGATTTCCGCCCGGTTGCCCGTCGCTTCGATGTCGTCCCTTCCCTTTCTTGTTCCTTACGCCCCCGCTTGTCTGAAACCGCTATCCCAAGATCCTGTTCGCCGGTTCGAGCAGCTGATCAGCCGGTGAGGCTGAAATTGATCGGCACCAGCACCCATCCCTCTACGGGCTGGCCGTTCCGCCGGCCCGGATTGAACTTCCATTTCTTGACCGCATCCTGAGCGGCCTTGTCCAGGCGACGATGGCCACTGGATGTCTCGACCTGAATATCAAGCGGATCCCCACTGACACTCACCAGGACGCGCAGCACCACCGTGCCTTCCTCGCGCATGCGCCGCGACTGCGGCGGGTAGCGCGGTGGACGCGCCCGACGGTAGCTCTGATCCTCGCTGGGGCCGAACTGCTCCACGGTCGGGGCCGGCGGGGCCGGCGGGGCCGGCGGCGGCGCCTCGTAGGCCATTTCAGTCGGCTCGTCGAACACGACCGGCGGCTGTGGCGGCGGCTCCGGCGGCGGCGG
>JAGRJX010000004.1 GCA_020442545.1 Lysobacterales bacterium | reverse complement strand
CCATCAACAAATATCTCGGCAAGGAATTCGAGGTGCTGGCCTCCTATGGTCATGTGCGCGACCTGGTGCCGAAAGAAGGCGCGGTGGATCCGGAAAAGGACTTCGCCATGCGCTACGACGTGATCGAGCGCAACGAGCGCCACGTCAACGCCATCGCCAAGGCGCTGAAGGCCGCCGACGCCATCTATCTCGCCACTGACCCGGATCGCGAGGGTGAGGCGATCTCATGGCATGTGGCGGAACTGATGCGAGAGAAAGGCCTGCTTGACGGCAAGGCCATGCACCGCGTGGTGTTCAGCGAGATCACGCCGAGGGCGATCAAGGCTGCCGTGGCCAACCCGCGCCGCATTTCCGACGACATGGTCAATGCGCAGCAGGCGCGTCGCGCGCTGGACTATCTGGTTGGCTTCAACCTGTCGCCGGTGCTGTGGCGCAAGGTGCAGCGCGGCCTGTCCGCCGGGCGCGTGCAGTCGCCCGCGCTGCGCATGATCGTCGAGCGCGAGGACGAGATCGAAGCTTTCGTGCCGCGCGAATACTGGAGCTTCGAAGGCGCGCTGGCGCACAAGGACCAGCCGTTCAGCGCGCGACTGGTGAAGCTGGACGGCGAAAAGTTCGAGCAGTTCACCATCACGGATGGCGACGCGGCCGAATCGGCGCGAAGTCGGCTGCTTGCAGCTGCCGACGGCAACCTGAAGGTCCTCAAGGTCACCAGGAAGGAGCGCAAGCGTCGGCCGGCGGCGCCGTTCATCACCTCGACCCTGCAGCAGGAGGCCTCGCGCAAGCTGGGCTTTTCCACCTCACGGACCATGCGCGTGGCTCAGCGCCTGTACGAAGGCGTGGCGCTGGGCGACGAAGGCACCGTCGGCCTGATCAGCTACATGCGTACCGACTCCACGCACCTCTCGCAGGAAGCGGTGGAAGAGCTGCGCCAGACCATCGCCCGCGACTTCGGCGAAAAGGCGCTGCCGCCGGCCGCCAACGAATACCGCACCAAGTCGAAGAACGCGCAGGAGGCGCATGAGGCGATCCGCCCGACCTCCGCGCTGCGCGCACCGGCCATGGTCGCCAAGTATCTGGACGAGGATGGCCGTCGCCTCTACGACCTGATCTGGAAGCGCGCCATCGCCTGCCAGATGATCCATGCCACGCTGAACACGGTGTCGGTGGAGCTGGGTTGCGGCGAGGCGCATGCGTTCCGCGCCACCGGCACCACGGTGATCGACCCCGGCTTCCTCGCCGTGTACGAGGAAGGTCAGGACCAGAAGGCCGCCGATGCCGACGACGAGGGCCGCAAGCTGCCGCTGCTGCGCGAAGGCGAAGTGGTGCCGCTTGAGGAAATCACCGCCAAGCAGCACTTCACCGAACCACCACCGCGCTACTCCGAGGCCAGTCTGGTCAAGGCGCTGGAAGAGTTCGGCATCGGCCGCCCGTCGACCTACGCCAGCATCATCCAGACCTTGCTCAACCGCGACTACGTCATGCTCGACAGCCGTCGCTTCCGGCCGACCGATGTCGGCCGCGCGGTGGCGAAATTCCTCTCCGCGCATTTCACCCGGTACGTCGACTACGACTTCACCGCCAAGCTGGAAGACGAGCTGGATGCCGTCAGCCGTGGCGAAGAGGAATGGGTGCCGCTGCTGGCGCGCTTCTGGAAGCCGTTCAAGTCGCTGGTCGAGGAAAAGCTTGAAACCGTCGACAAGTCCGAGGCCACCGGCGCCCGCGAGCTCGGTACCGACCCGAAGTCCGGCAAGCCGGTGTCCGTGCGTCTGGGGCGCTATGGGCCGTTCGCGCAGATCGGCACCCGCGACGACGAGGAAAAGCCGAAGTTCGCTTCTCTGCGTCCCGGCCAGAGCATGCACACGCTGACGCTGGAAGAGGCGCTGAAGCTGTTCGAGCTGCCGCGCGTGCTGGGTGAGCTCGATGGCGAAGAGCTGTCGGTGAGTATCGGTCGCTTCGGACCGTTCGCCAAGAAGGGCAAACTCTACGCCTCGCTGGGCAAGGAGGACGATCCCTACACCGTCGACTACGACCGTGCCGTCGAGCTGATCCGGGCCAAGGAAGAGCTGATCGCCAACCGGCTGATCAAGGGGTTCGAGGGCACCGACGTCGAGATCGTCAACGGCCGCTTCGGACCCTACATCACCAACGGCAAGAAGAACGCGCGCATGCCCAAGGATCGCGAGCCGGCCTCGCTGACCCTGGAGGAATGCGAGGCCCTGCTTGAAGCGGCACCCGAACGCGGGCGGCGCGGCGCGGCGAAAAAGGCAGCAGCGAAAAAGGCGCCGGCCAAAAAGGCGGCCACCAAGAAGACCGCGGCAAAGAAAGCCACCAGGAAAGCGGCGAAGAAGGCCACGAAGAAAACCGCCGCCAGGAAGACCACGGCAAAGAAGGCAACGAAAAAGACCGCAACCAGGAAAGCCGGCGACGACTGATCGGTCGTCGCCTCGGGTAAGGATTCGATGACCGCAACTCTGGATGCAGAAGCCGCCGCGCGCTGTCTCCGTGATGGCGGCGTGATCGCCTATCCGACCGAGGCAGTCTGGGGGCTTGGCTGCGATCCGTTCGACATGATCGCGCTGGAGCGGCTGCTGACGATCAAGCAGCGGTCCGCCGACAAGGGCCTGATCGTGATTGCCGCCGACATCGAGCAACTGCGCCCGCTGCTGGACATGGACGCACTGCCGGCAACGCGCCTGGCCGAGGTCGAAGCCAGCTGGCCGGGCCCTAACACCTGGCTGATGCCCTGTCGCGACGATCTGCCGTTCTCTCTCCGCGGCGACAATCCGCGACTGGCCGTGCGCGTGTCCGCACATGCGCCGGTCATTGCACTGTGCCGTGCCTTCGGCGGGCCGGTGGTGTCCACCAGCGCCAACCTCAGTGGCGAAGAGCCAGCACGACGACGCAAAGACCTGTCAGCCGCCCTGCTTTCGCAGCTGGACGCGGTGATGGATGGCGAGACTGGCGAGCGCCCGCGCCCGTCGACCATCCGCGACGCCCTGGACGGCCGCGTCCTGCGCAGCTGAGGCCATCGCGATAGTCACGATCCCGGCAAACGACCGTCCTGTTAGCATTCGCCGCCTGACCCCAAGGATCTTCGCCATGACCACTCGACGACTGCTCGCGCCGGCGCTGCTGGTTGCCGCCCTGCTGCTCGCGGCCTGTGGCGGCAAGGACGAGACTGCCAGCAACGCTTCCGCGCCACTCGCCTATGCGCCAGCCGGCACGCCCTACGTGTTCGGCATGCTCGAGCCGATGCCCGATGACGTCATCGAACGCTTCATGGATCGCGGCGAGCGCATGGGCGAGATCTACGCCAATCAGTTCCAGCGCGTTCGCGGCGAGCTGGCCAGGAAGGGCGGCGACGAACGCACCGGGAAGTTCATCGAAGCGCTGGCCGCGGAGTTCGAAGGCAAGTCGCTGCGCGAGTCGATGGCCCTGTTTGGCGTCGACGGCCACCAGCGCATGGCTTTCTATGGCATCGGCCTGGTGCCGGTGCTGCGCATGGAGCTGGCCGATCCGGCCGCGCTGCCGGCGCTGATCGCGCGCATGGAGTCCAGGGTCGGCGAATCCCTGCCAACCGGCAAGATCGCCGACCAGGGCTACTGGATCATCGACTTTGGCGAGAAAGATGCGCCGCTGATGTTGCTGGCCGCCGTGATCGGCGAACAGCTGGTGATCACCCTGTCGCCCAGCCAGCCCGACGACGCCACGCTGAAGACACTGCTCGGCATGACGCCGCCAAGCTCCAGCATCCTCGACGGCCAGCGTCTGGCGCAGCTGCAGCAGCGTCACCACTTTCTGCCGAGCATGATCGGCGAGGTCGACAGCCAGCGCCTGCTCGACACGCTGGCGGGACCGGCCACGCCGCTGGAAACCGCTTTCCTCTCGGCGCTGGAGACCGAGAAGCCGGCCTTCAGCCGCGAGTGTCGCGATGAATACGGCCGCCTGGCCGACCTGCTGCCGCGCGTTGCTTTTGGCTTCACGCGCCTCGACACGTCGCGCATGGAGCAGATCAGCATCATGGAAACCGCGGCATCGCTCGCCACGCCGCTGAAGACGCTGCGCGCACCCATGCCCGGCATGGGCGCCGCCAGCGCCGATGCGGCCATCGATTTCGGCTACAGCCTCAAGCTTGGCAGCATCCCGGCATTGGCCGGCCAGTTCGCCACGGCGGTGAACAGCGCGCCATTCCAATGTGAATCGCTGGACTGGCTCAACCAGGCCGCAGCCGAAGCGCCGAAGCTCGGCAACAACCCGGGCATCTACATGGCGGCGACGGTGTTCAGCGGCACGCACCTGATCATCGACGACATCGCCTTCGGTGACGACATGAAGCCGTCCAAGCTCAAGGGCAGCCTGCTGGTCGGCTCGGACAATCCGCAGGCGCTGCTCAGCATGGCCCGGCAGTACGTGCCGCAGCTCAGCAGCCTGGAGGTGAAAACCGACGGCAGCCTGCAGAAACTCGACCTGCCGGCGATTCCGGATGTCGACATCCAGGTGCCAACCTGGGTCACCGCCACCCACAACATGCTCGGCATCGCCTTCGGCGCCGGCGCTGATGCCGACATCAGCGCGCGCATGAAGAGCGACCCGGCCGAGCAGCCGCTGTTCGTCATGGGCTACGACGGCGCGGTTTACATGAAGTTGATGAGCACGGTGATGAACAAGGCCGCGGCGGAGGCCAGGTCCGACGAGAAGCGTGAGGAAATCGAGCAGACCGCTGCCATGCTGGACGAAATCTACGGCAGTTGGTTGCAGCACGTCGGCGTGCGCATCGACATCACCAACGACGGCATCGTTTTCACCCAGAACATCGTCAGCGCGCCATGAGTGGGTGAGTCGCTTGCAGCTCGCAGAAAGCGAAGCCGGCGACTGACCCCCTTGCAGAACCGGCAACCAACAGCCGAGTCAGAAGCCGTAGCGCAGAAAGCCGCCGTCAACGGCCAGGCATTCGCCGGTGACGTAGCTGGAAGCGGGCAGACACAGGAACGCGACCGCCGAGGCCACTTCCTCCGGTTCGCCGATGCGGCCCATGGGCGTGTGCTCGATGACTTCGTCATAGTAGTCGGCGTCGGCCAGCGCGTCGGAAGTGCGCCGGGTACGGATGTACCACGGTGCCACGGCGTTGACGCGCACGCCGTCCGCCGCCCATTCGCAGGCGAGGTTGCGGGTCAGCTGGTGCAGCGCGGCCTTGCTGGCACCGTAGATGGCGCCGGTGCGCACGTGGGTGATACCGGACACCGAGCCGACGTTGACGATACTGGAGGCGGCGTGGCGCGTCAGCAGCGGATGCGCCAGACGACTCAGCGCCGCCGCCGAGATCACGTTGAGCTCGAACAGCGCACGCCAGTCGGCATCGGTGTAGTCCAGCGCCGGGCGCGATTCGTTGCCGCCGACGTTGTTGATCAGTATCTGCAGGCCGCGATCCTGGTCGGTCACCCAGTCGAACAGCTCGCGGCGCTGCTCGCCGTCGGCAAGGTCGGCGGCGAATACCCGCGGTGGATTTGCCGCAGACAGGTCGCCCAGCTCATCGGCCGCGCGATCCAGCTGCGCGGCATCACGCGCCACCAGCAGCAGCTCCGCGCCCAGCGCCTGCAGCTCACGCGCGCAGGCAAGGCCGATGCCCTGGCTGGCGCCACAGACCAGCGCGACCTGTCCGTCAAGACGCCAGCGGTCAGCGTTCGGCTTGTTCATGTCGCGACTCCGGATCGATGGCGGTGGCGGTGAGTTCGGCTGCTGGGAGCCTGTGCGGCACGAGCGATCGCAGCCCGGTTGGCTTCTGTTGCGCAGGCTCCTAGGATAGCGGCTTCGTTGTCTGATGCATCTGCCATGTCCCTACCGCGCCTCGCTGTCGTCCTTCCAGTCCTGCTGCTCGCTGCCTGTGCCCATGCGCCGAACGAGCAGGCCGCCGCGGACTGCTCGCCGCGCGACGCCTGGGAACGGGTGCGCGCTGGTGTGGCCACGCAAGCGGCATGCGAAGCCGACGACTACCTGCGGGCCGCGCGCCTGGCCCGCGAACTGGGTGGGCTCGAAGCACAGCGTGCGCAGCTCGACGCCAGCCTCGCCGGTCTGGATGCCGCCAGCCCGGCGGTCGGGCAGACGCGCCGACGCATCCGCCAGATCGATGTCGACATCGAGGCGATCCGTGGCGTCGCCGTGACGCGCGGGCTGGTGGACAACCAGCAGTCCCTTGACACCGATTGATCGTTCGCCCACGCCCATCCCGCTCGCGGAGGAACCCGTCATGACCATCAAGCCTTCCAGCCATCGATGCACGCAACTCTTGCTGCTCGCCCTGCTGCTTGGCAGCGGGCTGCTGCTGTCCGCCTGCGACAGCGGCTCCAGCCCCACCCAGGGCAGCGCACAGACGCCGGCCAAAGCCAAATGCACCGGCGATGCGGCCAGGGATCCGCGCGACTGCGCCCTGAACAATGCCATCCAGGCGCCGCTGGACAAGGCACGCGCCGTGGAAGGGCAGGTGCTGGACGCGGCAAAGAAGCAGCAGGAACAGATCGACGCGCAGAGTGGCGGCTGACACTGCGCTGATACAGAGGATCGACCAGGGTCCGCTCGACCATCGCCCCGGGCGCGTGGGCAAGGCGTTCTGGCCGGCTCCATCGGCGTGATGGCGACGGCCAGCAGCTGAGTGACGCGTCATGCAAGCCCTTCAAGCAACCGCTTCAAGTCAGGGAGAACCTCATGAACCTCGGTGCCTTCTGCATCAGCCTTGCTGTCAAGGACATCGCCGCATCGCGTGCCTTCTACGAGAAGCTCGGTTTCGAGATCACCGGCGGCAACCAGCAGCAGAACTGGCTGGTGTTGCGAAACGGCGGCCATGTCATCGGCCTTTTCCAGGGCATGTTCGAGCGCAACATCCTGACCTTCAATCCCGGCTGGAACCAGCAGGCCGAGGCTGTCGATCCGTTCACCGACGTGCGCGAAATCCAGCGCGAACTCAAGGCGCGCGGCATCGAACTGGTGAAGGAAGCCGATACGGACACCAGCGGACCCGAGCACATTACGCTGGTTGATCCGGACGGCAATCCGGTGCTGATCGACCAGCACCGCTGAGTCATGACGGCCGTGTCCAGCAACACCGAAGCAACCTCGCCGCTTGCGGGTTCCTGCCTGTGCGGTGCCGTGCGCTTCGAGATCACCGGCGAGTTTTCCGGCTTCTACCTCTGCCACTGCGTCCGCTGCCGCAAGGACACCGGCAGCGCGCACGCAGCCAATCTGTTTTCGACGACGGCCCGACTGCAATGGCTGGCCGGCGAGGCGCAGGTGAGCGGTTACGAGCTGCCCGGCACGCGGCACGGTCGATCATTCTGCTCCCGCTGTGGGTCGGCGCTTCCCAGCCGGCAGCTGGGTGGCAAACTGCTGGTCGTGCCGGCAGGCAGTCTGGACGGTGAACCTGGCGTGCATCCCACGGCGCACATTTTCTGCGATGACAAGGCCGTGTGGGAATCGCTGCTTCCGGAAGCGCTCTGTTTCCCCGGAGCGCCGGCATGAAGCCATCAAGAACCGCCACGGCGCCGCCAGCCGGTTATTCGGGAACGCCGCTGGCGAGGAAGCTGGGTATCAAGGCCGGATCGCTCGTGCTGGCGCGCGGCGCACCGGACAACTATGTCGAGCTGCTGTCGCCACTTCCCGACGCTGTACGGTTCAGCCAGCGGATCGCCCCGACTGTCGACATCGTCCATCTGTTCACTACCCGGCGCAGCACGCTGAACCGGGAGCTGACCGGGCTCCGGCCGCGTCTGCGCCCCGACGCCATGATCTGGGTATCGTGGCCAAAGAAGGCATCAAGGGTCGACACCGACATCACCGAGGACGTGATCCGCGAGCTGTGCCTGCCGTTGGGCTTTGTCGACGTGAAGGTCTGCGCCGTGGATTCGACCTGGTCCGGACTCAAGCTGGTGATCCGGAAATCCCTGCGCTGAAGCGGGTCCGGCGGCCAGCTGCAACGGGCGGCACAAGGCGACCCGTTGCAGCCCGAAGGGCGGCCGAACCGATCAGGCGGCGGCGCGTGCTTCCCCATCCTTGAACTGCTCGTCCTCGGTGGAACCGGAGAGTGCGCCCAGCGAGCTGTTGCCGCCGGCGATCACCTGGTTGACCTGGTCGAAGTAGCCGGTGCCGACTTCGCGCTGGTGCTTGGCGGCGGTGTAGCCACGGCCCTCCGCGGCGAACTCGGCTTCCTGCAGTTCCACGTAGGCTGCCATCTGGCGATCGCGGTAGCCGCTGGCCAGCTCGAACATCGAGTAGTTCAGTGCGTGGAAGCCGGCCAGGGTGATGAACTGGAACTTGTAGCCCATCCTGGCGATTTCCTTCTGGAAGTTCGCGATGGTCTTGTCGTCCAGGTTCTTCTTCCAGTTGAAGCTTGGCGAGCAATTGTAGGCCAGCATCTTGCCCGGGAACTTCTCGTGGATCGCATCGGCGAACTGCTTGCGCCTGCTCCAGCGACGGCGTGCTGGTCTCGCACCAGATCAGGTCGGCGTACGGCGCGTAGGCCAGGCCGCGGGCAATGGCCTGTTCGATGCCGGCCCTGGTCTCGAAGAAGCCTTCGACGGTACGGCCACCGGTGCACAGCTCGCGATCACGCGGGTCGATGTCCGAGGTCAGCAGGCTGGCACCCATGGCGTCGGTACGCGCGACGATCAGCGTCGGCACGTTGGCGACGTCGGCGGCGAGACGCGCGGCGACCAGTTTCTGCACGGCTTCGCTGGTCGGCANNTGCCGCCCATGTGACCACACTTCTTGGCCGAGGCCAGCTGGTCCTCGAAATGCACGCCGGCGGCGCCCGCTTCAATCATGTGCGTCATCAGCTCGTAGGCATTCAGCACGCCACCAAAGCCGGCCTCGGCGTCGGCCACGATCGGCACCAGCCAGTCGAGGTCGTCCTTGCCTTCGGCGTGATGGATCTGATCGGCGCGCAGCAGTGTCTTGTTGATCTTGCGCACCACGTTTGGCACCGAGTCGACCGGATACAGCGACTGGTCCGGATACATGGCGCCGGCCGTGTTGGCGTCAGCAGCCACCTGCCAGCCGGACAGGTAAATCGCCTGCAGGCCGGCCTTGACCTGCTGCATGGCCTGGTTGCCGGTCAGCGCACCCAGCGCGTTGACGTAATCCTGCTCGTGGATGGAACGCCACAGGCGCTCGGCACCGCGACGCGCGAGCGTGTGTTCCACCGTCACCGAACCGCGCAGGCGTACCACATCCTCGGCGCTATACGGTCGCTCGACACCGGACCAGCGCGCGTTGTTGTTCCAGTCGAGGGTCAGTTGTTCGGTGCTCGGTTGTGCGTTCTTCATGGCGGTGTCCTTGAATGTGGGTACTGCGGTCTGTGATGAACCTTCCGTGGCACCGGCGCCGCCCTCCGCAGCGCCCGACAGGCTCCGCCTGCCGTGTGTTTGGTCAATCGAGTCGTTCGTAGGCCGGCAAGGTCAGGAAATCGGCCAGCTCGTCGGCGTGGGTCAGCTCGCGCAGCATCTCGACGGCTTCGTCGATGCGATCCTGGCCCGGCAGGCCTGCAGACGGGATGCGTTCGCGGATACGTGCCAGCGCGTTGTCGAACAGCGCGAAGTCAATCGTGGTGTGGTCGTCCAGCTCGACATCGCCGCTGTGCAGCCACTGCCAGAGCTGGGCGCGGGAGATCTCCGCCGTGGCGGCGTCTTCCATCAGGTTGTGGATCGGCACGCAGCCGAGGCCGTCCAGCCACGCAGCGAGGTAGCGCACGCAGACGTCGATATTGGCGAGGAAGCCGGCGCGGGTGATGCTGCCGGCACTCGGCGCGATCAGCTGTTCGCGGCTGACGCTGACGTCCTCGCGCAGGTTGTCCAGCTGGTTCTTGCCCGGCATGTGCTGGTTGAACACGTCCATGGCCAGCGAAATCAGGCCCGGATGCGCCACCCAGGTGCCGTCGTGGCCGGCCGCCGCTTCGCGCAGCTTGTCGGCGCGGACGCGCGCCATGGCGTCATCGTTGGCGGCGTCATCGCCCTTGATCGGGATCTGCGCGGCCATGCCACCCATGGCCAGCGCACCGCGACGGTGGCAGGTCTGGATCAGCAGGTCGGAATAGGCGCGCAGGAAGCCCACCGTCATGCCGACCTGGCC
>JAGRJX010000240.1 GCA_020442545.1 Lysobacterales bacterium | reverse complement strand
AAGCTCATCGCGCCCTTGCCGCCGCCACCTGACTGCAGCTGGCGCATGAAGAAGATGAAGATGCCGATAATCAGGATCAGTGGCAGCAGTTGGATGACGATCGCCAGCCAGCTGGGGCCGGTTTCCGGCTTGTCGGCCTTGAAGGTCACGCCCTTGGCATTGAGATCGTTGTAGAGGTCCCGATCCGGGTATGCCAGATAGGTCACGCCACGACGCTTGTCCGGGCCCTCGAACTGCACCGTCCGGCCACCGTCCTTGAACTCAACGCGCTGTACGTCGCCGTTGCGAACCTGCTCAAGGAACTGGGAATACGGGACTTCCTGCGTGGCCTGCTGGTTCTGCGAGAAGTTGTTGAGCACCGCCATCAGCACGATGGCGACGACGACCCAGAGCAGGATGTTTTTGGCGAAATCGTTCATGAAACTCGCTATCCGCGGGAATTTTCCCGTTGCTGGCGTCAGCGGACGCCGGAATGTTGGTGTTGTGACGGTTGCATGCTGCTTGCTGCCTGCCTGCTTCCTGCCTATTTCTTGCCGGTGGCCAGGTAATAGACCTCCGACGAGCGCTGGCGTGACGCCGCCGGTTTCTTCACCTTCACCTTCGCATAGCGCTGGCGCAGGCTCTTCAGATACTCATCCGAGCCCTGGCCCTGGAACACCTTGACCAGGAAGGCCCCACCGGGTTTCAGATGCTGGTCGGCAAAATCCCGCGCCAACTCGACAAGATACATGGCCCGAGGCTGATCGACCGCACTCATGCCGGTGATATTGGGCGCCATGTCGGAAAGCACAAGGTCTACGCCCTCCCCGGCCAGCACGGCCTCCAGCCGGGACACTGCCTCCTCTTCTCTGAAATCGCCGTGAATGAAGTCCACGCCGGCGATCGGCGGCATGTCGAGGATATCCAAGGCGATCACCCGTCCGGCATCATCGCCCTTCCTGTCCCGCAGCTCCCGGCGCACCAGCTGCGACCAGCCGCCCGGCGCGGCGCCCAGGTCCACCACTACCATGCCCGGACGCAGCAGATTCTGCCGCTCCAGCAGCTCCTCCAGCTTGTAGGCCGCCCGCGAACGCAGGCCTTCGCTCTGCGCGCGTTTGACGAACTGGTCGCTGAAATGCTCACGGAGCCAGCGGTGACTGGATTTGCTGCGGGCCATGGTTGAGAGCCGTGATTGGGGAATTGGTGATTGGTGAACGACAGTCAAGTGTCGGGGACGGCGAGGGTGCAGGCTATTCACCACTTTTGCTTCGCCCAAACGATGGGTCGATATTGCATATCCGGAACAACCGGTTCACAGGCGAACCGGCAAGCAGCCATCCGTGGCAAGTCATCCGATCGGCATCCCTGCCTCACCCTCGCACGACGGCAGCCGTGCTCGACCATGATAACCTTCGCGCCCGCAAAGCACGTTCATCGAAAGTCATGGCTCACCTGCTCAGCAACGCCCAGACCCGCTACCTGCGCGGCCTGGCGCACGAACTCAAGCCGGTCATCATGGTCGGCGCCAAGGGCATCACCGACAGCCTGCTGGCCGAACTCGACGGTGCCCTGACCCACCACGAGCTGGTCAAGGTGAAGTTCGCCGTCGGCGACCGCGACGAGCGCGACGCAGCGGTGAAGCAGCTGGTGACGGCCAGCAAGGCCAGCCTGGTGCAGCGCATCGGGAATGTCGCCTGCCTGTACCGCCGGCATCCGGAGAAGCCCCAGATCATCCTGCCCAAAGGATAGCGCTTCGTTGTGGATCTGCATCTGGAAAACGGCTCCAATGGCCATCAGGTTCGCGAATGCACGGCCAACGGTGTGCGCGTCGACAATCAGCTGCTGACACGGAGCTTCCTGCTGACGCCAGACCGGATTGAGGCAGACATTGCCCTCGACACCGTGCAAGGTCTTGATGATGAAGCGGAATCCAGCAGAATCATCGAACGTCTGCTGGTCCCGCAGCCGGAGCTGGTGCTGTTGGGTACGGGTACCCGGCTGCAGTTTCCTTCGCCGCGCTTCCAGGCCGCGCTGCTGCGTCACGGCATCGGCCTTGAAAGCATGGACAACGCCGCCGCCGCACGCACCTTCAATCTGCTTGCCGGTGAAAATCGTCGCGTGGTCGCGCTGTTCCTGCTTCCCGCCGGCGTGGCGAACGCCGGCTGACGCGGCCGCGCGCCGCCGATCTGGCGACGCGCGGCCTCCGCCTCGCCTCAGAACGACAGATTGAGCCCCAGGTAGACCGAACGCCCGGGTCCCGGCACCGGCACACCCCACTGCGGATAGTCCGGCGGCATCGGGTTCGTCATCGTGCTGCCCTGCCCCAGATAGGCGCCGCCGGTGGGCAGCGAATAGGATCGATCCAGCAGGTTCTCGATCCCGAAGTCAACGCGGAAGCCTTCCCACGCCTTCGAGAAGCGCAGGTTCAACAGCGCATAGCCGGGCGTGACCAGCTCGTTGCGAACCCGCGACACATCATCCTTGCGATCCACCGCCACCAGCTCCAGCGCGTTGTCCCAGCCGTTGCTGCGCTGGGTCAGGGCCAGACGGGCATTGAGCGGCATCTGATTGATCAGGCCGTCGTCGGTTTCCGTGTTACGACCGTCGAGGTAGTCAACCTTGCCCTCAAAGCCGAACCGCCCCCAGGCCGTCTCGCCCAGCACAACACTGCCGGACACGTCCACGCCACGCAGTCGCGCCGACTGGTTGACGTACTTCAGGACGCTGAAGGCCCCCACCAGCGGCGTGCTTCGCGGCGCGTTCGCCGCCGCGTCCCATTGCACGGCGTCGATGTAGTCCGACACCCGCGTCCAGTACGGCGTAACCTGCAGTTCCCAGCGGCGGTCGGCCGCGTGCCAGTCGAAGGTCGCCGAGGCCGTCACGGCGCGCTCGGGCCTGAGTGCCAGGTTACCGACATAGCCGTTGCCATCGCCGACGAAGTTGTTCATCAGCGCGGCCATCTGCCAGGTGGACCAGGTGTAAACCTCGTAGATGCCCGGCGAGCGGACCTTGCGCGACAGGCCGAAAGCGATGTCCAGGTTCTGGTCATGCGCGTGGCGGACAATGGCGCTGAGGTCGAGGTTGCCGTCGCTGTGCGCGCGATCCGCCGCATTGAAGGCGGCCACGTCACGCATGACGTTGGAGCCCATCATGTCCATCATGCTGTAGCCCTGAACCGGGCCTGCATCCATGCGGACACGCTCGAAGCGGGCACCGATTTCCGCGGTCCAGCGCGTGTCGAAGTGACGCTCCCATTCGGCGTACAGGGCGCTGCGGTCACGCTGGCCGTCGCGGATGTTCCAGAAGGTATTCGGTGCCATCATCATGCCGCCCGATGCTGGCCACCAGTCGTCGAGGCGGTAGCGGCGATGCAGGACGCCGAGACGAAGGCGGTCGTCGCCCGTGAGGCGGATGTCGGCATCCATGGAAAGTGCCGATGAGTCGCTGTCGGTGTTCATCGGCATGCCGGTAGCGCACATTCTTCCCTGCTCGCAGGAAACGCCGTTGTCGTAGGGGGGATTGCTGCCGCGCGATGCCGCGCCGTAGAAAAAGCGCTTGTCGGCTCCGAAGTCCATGAGGTGCTCGAGGTCTTCGCGGTACGCACGCACTTCCAGACGGCCCCAACCCAGTTCGCCGGCGTAGTGCAGATTGACCCGCTGCTGGTCGTTGCGCAGCAGGTCCATGCGCTGGTTGGGAAAGCCCTGCTCGGGGATACGCTGCCAGCCGACGGTGGCTTCCAGAAGGTGGCCGTCGCGGCTCCAGGCAACGTCAAGATTCTGATTGCGCACCGTATACGCGCTGGAACCGACTTCATCGCGATCCAGCGCGTGTCCGGCGCGGCCGGTGAAGCCGTATTCCTTGAAATCCTCGGCGGCGTGGTAATTGTCGGCCTCGATGCTGTTTCCGGTGTAGCGCAGGCTGAAACGTTCGCTCGCCACGGCTACCCGCGCATTGGCACCCAGCACGTGGCCATTGCTGCGACCAACAACGCCCACCTCGCCATCAACGACAATCCCTTCGCCCGGCGCGGCAAAGCGCATCGGCGCTCGCTCGGCAACGATACTGCCGCCGATGGAATCCCCACCCACGGACACCGGCGTGATGCCCGGGTAGACGGTGATTGTGCCGACCGCTGCCGGCGGCAGATAGGACAACGCCGGGTTCATGTGATTCGGGCAGGAAGCACTGATGTCGGCGCCATCGACAGCAATCCGCAGACGGTCATCGGCCAGGCCACGGATCGACGGCAGCCCGGACACGCCGCCCGCCGGATTGACGAACACGCCGGGCAGGTTTGCCAGAAGGCTGGCAGTGTCGCTGCTGGCAGCGACGCGAAGGCTGTCGCCATCGACGTCGCGGGCAGGCGCGATGTCGGCACGGTCGTCGGCGACCGTCACGCGAGGCAGGACGGTCGTGCCGTCACCGGCATCCGGCGTGGCCGGAGCTGGCGAGGCGAATGAGAAAAACGGAAACGCGACAAGGCACGCCGCCACCATCGGGCGGAGCGCTGGAAAACGGTAGGACATGGATCAGATTCCTCGAACGGTTCGCGTCGCGCAGGCGCGCGGACGCAGGCGCACGCCGCGCCCGGAATACCCGGTCGCAGCGCTGCATGAGATCAAGATTCAGGCGCGAACGAGGATCGGCGGGCCGCGTGGGCTCCAGCCGGAAACAAGCGGTTTGCCGAAACCTGCCTCAACCGCCTGCGGGGCCAGGAAGGTCGCCGGCTGCAGCTTCAGCCAGACCGGTGCCGCGGTTGCCGGCAGCCTGGTCGTCGCCAGCAGCGGACAGTACGGGCACTCGTCGCCTGCGTGCTGCATGGGCGATGACGGTTCGCCGTCACCCGCGGACCCGGTCGGATCAACCCAGCGCAGCACCAGGCCCTGCGAGGTGCAAAGCGCCACCCAGCCAGGACCCAGCGGGTCGCTGTCGAGGCCCCGATGCAGGCGGCCCAGCGTCGGCAGCAAGGCCAGCAGCAACGCGGCCGTCAAGGCCAACATCGAAAATAGTGGGCAGGGGCGGCGCAGGCTCATGATCGGCGCGCATTATCCGCAAAACGGCCGCGCTTGTCGCGAAGCAGTCAGCGTTTCGGCAGCTGGCCGAGCGGATCGACCGGCTTGCCGTTCCTGCGGATCTCGAAATGCAGCTGGTCACGGCTGGCGCCGCTGCGGCCGAGTTCGGCAATCACCTGCCCGGCAGTGACGCGGTCACCCTCGGCCACCAGCCGCTTGCGATTATGGCCGTAGGCGGACAGCCAAGTGTCGTTGTGCTTGACGATGATCAGCTCGCCGTAGCCAACCAGACCGGAGCCGGAATACACCACGTTCCCGGCGGCGGCGGCCAGCACCGGATCACCGGCCTTGCCGTCGATGTCGATGCCCTGCCGGGTTGGATCACCGGTGGCAAATGTCGCCAGCAGGCGTCCCTTGACCGGCCAGCGCCAGACCACGCTGCCATTGCCGGCCGCCGGTGGCGGCGGGGTGACCGGCGGCTTGGCCGGCGGCGGCGGAGCGGGCTTTGGTGGCGGCAACGGCGCAGGATGGCGCGGCGTCGGCGCGGTGACCGGCGCCGACGTCACCGGGCGCGATGGCGCGGCTGATGGTGGCGGTCGATCCGGCAACGGTGCGGTGACCGCAACCCCATCATCGCGAACCGGCGTGGCCACCGCCGGACGGACATCGCCCGCTGGCGGAACCACCTTCAGCCGCTGCCCCGGGTGGATGGTGTACGGCGGGTGGATGCCGTTCCAGCGCGCCAGATCGCGGTAGTCCAGGCCTAGCCGGAAGGCGATGCCGTACATCGTGTCGCCGCGCACCACGGCATACTCCGGCACTCGGGTGATCACCGTTTCCGGGCGGTTGCGGGAACGCTCTTCGATCTGCGGGCGCGGCGGCGAAGCGCAGGCGCTCAGCAACAGCAGCATGATGCAGACTGCGGGCCGCGGGACTTGCGGGAACTTGCGCATCAGTGCCGCCACATCAGCCAGCCGATCAGGATGATCGCGGCCACCGCCAGCAGCCAGCCGATCCACTCGATCCACTGCCGCAGCGTCGCCTCCAGCCTTGGCCCGCCCCAGGCAATCAGGCCAGCCAGCAGGAAAAACCGCCCGCCACGGCCCACCGCGGAGCCAAGACCAAACGCCGCCAGCGGCATGCCGGCCGCGCCCGAGGCGATGGTGAAGACCTTGTACGGGAT
>JAGRJX010000239.1 GCA_020442545.1 Lysobacterales bacterium | reverse complement strand
GCACCCAGGCCGTGTTCGCCGCGCTGGGCGACAAGGACATCCCCAACCTTATCGGTCCGCTGCTGACCTGCGTCGACGTCTGGCGCCTCGCCGGGCTCACCGACCAGTCACCACGCGGTATCAGCGTCGAAGACATGTGGGGTCAGGTCGCCGGCCTGCTGTCCCGAACCCTCAGTAGCCGGCACGCCACCGTCGATGAAGCCTTGGCGCAGGCCCGACAGCAGGCCCAGCGCGGTGATCGGATCGTGGTGTTTGGGTCGTTTTTTACCGCTGCCAGTTCAATCGAAAGCGTGTAGCCCTTGTGTGCCGCAATCGCGTGCGCCGAGTCCTTCCCCGACTCAACCTCCGCTACGTTGCCAGCTTTCCCTGCCCCAGGGGCGACGCTGGCGGGCGATTGAGACATCACCCTCGTCATTTGGAAGCCACCGGTTGGGCCGCACGCCCGTCGCGCAGTTCAGCGCGCCGTCGTCTCGACAGACAGCCAGTATGCCTTCGCCGACGCCACTTGATCTGCACGACGGGCGTGCGGTGACGGCGGTGGATACTTGTTCAGCGTCGCCCTAGGTGGTGGCGGGAACGGCCAGGGCTGCGACCAAGTTGCCATGAATCGCGATGTACCTGATTCAGCCCTGCCTCAAATGTGTTCTCCGGTTGGTCGCTATAATCGCGGCACACTCGAACCTCCGGCGGTATCGCGAATGGAGTCTGGCCTGAAACAGCGTCTGATCGGTGCCGCCGTGCTGGTGGCGCTGGCGGTGATCTTCCTGCCCATGCTGCTGGATACGCCGGCGCCGCAGCGCGGTGCCGAGGATGTCCGCCTCGATCTGCCCACACCACCGCCCGCTGATTTCGAAACCCGCGAGCTGCCGTTGACCGTGCCGCCCGCGCCGGCAACTACGGATGCGGGCAAGCCGGTGGTGACTCATGACGTGGTGGCGACGGTGGATACGGCAAAGGACCGGCATGCGCCTTCGGCAGTCCATGACGCCGCATCCACAGCGCCGGAAGCAGAGCCAGCATCGGACGCGAAGCCAGTGGAAGCGGTCACCGCCGAGGACAAGGCCGTCGAGCCGCCGGCCGCCGAACCTGCGCCGGCCCAGCCGAAACCGGCTGCAAGCTCGCCCGCTTCGCCACCGCCGCGCGCCGCTGACCGCAACGGTCGCTTCGTGGTGCGCGTTGGCAGTTTCGGCAATGTGGACAATGCACGCGCCCTGGCACGGAAGCTGGATGCAGCCGGCCTGAAGACGCGACAGGAGACCATCCGCATCGACGGCAAGCCGGCATTGCGACTGGATGTCGGTCCCTACGCAGGCCCGGCTGACGCCAATGCGGCGCGCCTCGCCGCGCAGCGAGTCGAGCCGACGCTGAAGCCGCAGGTGATCGCGCTGGACGCAGCGACGCCGGCCGTCGAAGGCAGCGGCTATGCGGTGCAGGTCGGTGCTTTCAGCAAGCAGCAAGACGCCAATCTGCTGCGGGATCGACTTCGCAACGGTGGTTTCAACGCGTTCATTGCGGTGACCGACACCGATGCAGGACGCTTGTACCGGGTCCGCGTCGGACCGGAACTGGAGCGCTCGCGGGCCGAAGCGTTGGCGACCCGGCTGAAGGACCGTTTTCGCCTGAGCGGCATGATCGTCAATCACCCGTGATGTCCCCGGTATTTCCTTCCCGCGCCGGCGGCGGAAGGTGCCGAAGGCGGATGGGGGCGGCGATGTCATGCTGACCTGGCTCGACATCGTCCTGCTGGTGATCCTGGGCCTGTCGACGCTGGTCGGCCTGTGGCGTGGGTTGCTGGTCGAGGTAGCCTCGATTGCTGTCTGGCTCGTGGCGTTTTGGCTGGCCTTCACCTACGGCGAGCACTTGGCGCCGCTGTTTGAAGGCTACGTTGAAGCGCCTTCCGCACGATTGATGCTCGGCTATGCGCTGCTGTTTGTACTGGCGCTGCTTGTCGGCGGACTGACGACATGGCTGCTCGGCAAGCTGGTCAAGTCGACCGGTTTGAGTGGCACGGATCGGTTGCTGGGTATGCTGTTCGGCATCGCCCGCGGCGCGCTGCTGGGCT
>JAGRJX010000238.1 GCA_020442545.1 Lysobacterales bacterium | reverse complement strand
CAACTACGCCGCCGCCAAGGCCGGTCTGCACGGCGCCACGCTGTCACTGGCGCGCGAAATGGCCAGTCGCGGCATCACCGCGAATGTCGTGGCGCCCGGCGTGGTCGAAGGCGCGATGGCCGAGGATGCCTTCCCGGCCGAACGGATCAAGGCCATGGTGCCAGCCGGTCGCGCCGGCCGACCGGAGGAGATCGCGGCGGTCGTTGCCTTCCTCGCCTCCGACGCCGCCAGCTACGTCAACGGCCAGATCATCGGCGTCAACGGCGGCATGGTCGGCTGAACGCGGAACGGCGTTGCCAGCCAAGACCGACCAGACGAGGAAGGCCGGCAGTTGGCCGGCTTTCTTCGTTCATCCCCTGGCAACACTCACGGCATGCAGAAGCAGTGCGCCAGACTGCGGAATGGTTGCCCTTTGGGCGGCTGCAGAAGCGCCAGGTCCTGCTGAAACTGCGCCGTGCCCTGCTCGCCCAGCAGCAGCGGAGCAACACCAAGATGCGCCATCATCGAGGCCACGCGAGCGTTGCTGCCGAGGTTCTGCGCGAACTGCTCGAACGGCGACAGCGGCTTCTCGACGTATTCGGTGCGGTAGCCGTGCTCGCCCTCGATACCGGCCAGCGTTGCGGCTTCGGTCAGCGCTTCGCGCAGGCCGCCGAACTGGTCGATCAGGCCGCGTTCCATCGCCTGCGCACCTGACCATACGCGGCCGCGTGCCACCTCGTCGATGGCTTCCGGCGTGGTGTCGCGGGCGGCGGCCACCTTGCCGATGAAGTCGCGGTAGCCGCGATCAATGATGCGCTGGACCACGGCCGCCGCCTGCGCGGGAATGTCGCGGCGCGGATCCAGCGCGCCGGCCATCGCGGTCGTGCCGACGCCGCCGGTATGCACACCGATGCCGCCCAGCGTTTCCTGGCCGGTGAAGAACAGGCCGAAGATGCCGATTGATCCGGTGATCGTGCTCTCATCGGCGATGATCCTGTCGGCGTTCATCGATATCCAGTAGCCGCCGGACGCGGCGACATTGGCCATCGATACCACCACCGGCTTGCCGGCGGCGCGGGTCAGCTCGACCTGGTGACGGATCTGCTCGGAAGCGAACACTTCGCCACCGGGCGAATCCACGCGCAGCACCACGGCCTTCACCGCATCGTCCTCGCGCGCCTGCTTGATCAATGCGCTGGTGGTTACGCCGCCCACCATGCCGCGTGGCTGCTTGCCGCCGCGGATTTCACCCTGAGCCACCACCACCGCGACTTTGGGCCGGGTGTCGAAGGGCAGCACTTCGGCCTGGATGAAGCCAAGGTAGGTGGTGCTGTCCACGCGACGAAGCTCATCGCCGTCGCGCGGCGCACCGTCGGCCAGCATCAGTTCACGCAGCTCCTCGGCGGTCTTCAGATCGTCGACCAGCCCGGCATCCAGTGCCAGCTGCGCCAGGTTGCCATCCGCCTGGTCGAGCCGTTCGGCCATGTGATCGATGCCGTCCTGGATGGCCTGCGCCTCGATGCCGCGCGCGCTGGCGATGTCGTCAAGATAGCGGCCCCAGATGTCGCCCATCCAGAACAGCGTGGCCTCGCTGGCTTCCGGCGACGGACCATCGAGAATGTAGGGCTCGGCCGCGGACTTGTATTCGCCGACGCGGAACAGGTGAACCTTGACACCCAGCTTGTCCTGCAGCGCCTCGCGGTAGTAGGTACGGTAGCTGGACAGGCCTTCGAGGAACAGGCCGCCGGCCGGATTCAGATACACCTTGTCGGCGAAGGCGGCGAGGTAGTACTGGCGCTGATCCAGATTGTCGGCATAGGCGATCACCGGCTTGCCGCTTTGCTTGAAGCGCTGGATCGCGCGGCCCAGTTCACGCAGGTGCTCGAAGCCGATGCCGGACAGGTGGTCGGGGCGGATCAGCAGGCGCTGCACGCGGTCGTCGCTGGCGGCACGCTCCAGGACCTGCAGCAGATCCCGAAGCTGGGTTTCCTGTGCCTCCTGACCCATGGCCTTGGCCAGCGCGCGCTCGGCGGCGTCGCCGGTGAACTGCTCCACCACCATGCCCTGCGGGTCAAGAACCAGCGTGCTTTCACCCGTCAGCCTGGGCGCCTCGCGCGACAGCAGCGCCAGGACGAAGATCACGATCAGCAGAAAGATGATGTTCATCACCAGCCGGCGCGAGAAATCCAGCGTGCGCCAGAGGCCGCGGAAGAAACGATAGATCGGACCGGGACGGGATTCCGTCATTGGGATGCTCCAGAAAGTGCGCCGCTGCCATCGGCGGATGACGCGGGGTCGTTGATATCGGGATCGGTTTACCGGGGACGACCACACCCGGCGGAAACCACAGGAGGGCGAAGGATACCCGCTCGCCCGCGCCAAGTCCCGTGCTGGAGGTTTGCCGGCGGCGGCTCAGACCCTGGCGGTGGCGACCGCCGACAGGCCGCGACCGGCCAGCCGCCAGAAGCGCGTGGTCAGCAGCAGCGCGGCCATGCTGAGGCCGACAATCAGCCCCCACCACATGCCTTCCGCACCCTGACCCTGCACCTTGCCCATCCACCAGCCGATCGGCATGCCGACAGCCCAGTAGGCGAAGGCGGTGTAGAACATCGGCACGCGGGTGTCCTTCAGCCCGCGCAACGCACCGGCCGACAGCGCCTGCAGACCATCCGAGAACTGAAAGGCGGCGGCGTAGACCATCAATGTTGCCGCCAGTGTGTAGACCGCGGCATCCGCGGTGTACAGCCGCGCGATGAAGCCGGCGCCGAACAGCAGCACGCAGGCAGACAGCAACTGGGTGGCGAGGGTGATGGTGTAGCCGGCACGACCGGCGCCGCGCACGCCGTCGATGTCACCGCGTCCCACCGCATGCCCGACCCGCACCGTGGTGGCCATGCCCACGCCCAGCGGGATCATGAACGTCACCGAGGCAAGGTTGATGGCGATCTGGTGTGCCGCCACTGCCACCGTGCCCATGGTGCCGATGATCAGCGCGGTGGCAACAAACAGGCCGCCCTCCATGAAGACGGCAACGCCCATCGGCAGGCCCAGCCGCAGCAGCTCCCATTGCGGACGCCAGCGTGGCCAGTCCAGGCGGCGCAGCAGCGCAAGCTCGGCAAAACGCGGCGACCGCCCCAGGTAGACAAGAAAGCCCAGCACCTGCAGCCAGAGTACGGTGGCCGTGGCATAGCCCAGCCCGGCCGCGCCCATCGGCGGAATCCCGAAGGCGCCGAACATCAGCCCATAGCCGAGCGGTGCCAGCAGCAGCAATCCGGCGATGCCGAACAGCATGGTCGGCAAGGTCCAGGCAACGCCTTCGCTGACGTAGCGGCAGCAGAAGTACATGGCCAGCGCCGGAGCACCCCAGCTGATCGCCAGCAGGAAGCGCAGCGCTTCCGGACGCACGCTGTCGTCGATGCCGATGGCGATCAGCAGCCAGCCGCTGCAGCGCATCAGCGCGAACAGCACGCCGCCCAGCAGCGCCGCCAGCCACAGTGCCTGGCGGAACAGCGGACCGATCTCGTCGCGGCGCGACGCGCCATTGAGTTGCGATACCGACGGCGGCACCGCCATCAGCACCCCGATGATGATCAGCAGCGCCATTGACCACACCGCGCTGCCTACCGCCACCGCCGCCAGCGTCTGTGCGCTGTGATGACCGGCCAGCAACGTGTCGATCACGTTCATGAAGATCGACGACAGTTGTCCGACCACCAGCGGAAACGCGAGCAGCACCGTGCTGCGGATCTCGCGACGTGCCGCGGCCGGCATGGCGAACTGGAACAGCGGCATCGTGGAAGCCATCGGAAGGGCCGGGTATCTTAGCGGCTAGTCCACCGCAACGCCCGGACCGGGAGGCGGCTTGGCCGCGCAAGGGAAACGCCGATGAGCACGACGCCAGACAGCCGCCCCCCGGGGGCCGAAGACACAGTGACACCGGTGGCGGTCGGCACGGCAAAACCGGCCTTTCCCTCGCATTGCAGCAACTGCGGCGTCGCGCTGCACGGGCCGCACTGCCACGACTGCGGCCAGCCGACCAAGGGCCTGGTGCGGCATTTCAGCAGCATCATCGGTGACTTCGTCGACTCCGTGTTCGACCTCGACTCGCGGCTGCTGAGAACCCTGTGGCCGCTGTTCGGCCGTCCCGGCTTTCTCAGCCGCGAGTACTTCGAGGGCCACCGGGTGCGCTTCGTCAGTCCGGTGCGGCTGTTCGTGTTCCTGATCATTCTCGCCTTCTTCCTCGCCCAGATCAGCTTCGACTGGTCCGGCGCGCAGGTGATGAGCGGTGGCGGCATGTATGCACGTGCCACCAGCGTCGAGGAGGTCGAGCGCCTGCGTGACGAGGCGCTCCAGGGCATCGAACAGGCCCGCGAGGCAAACAAGGACGTGCCTGGTGTCAGCGGTGGCTTGGCGGGCGCCGAAGCCGGCATCCGGGCGGGCGCCACGCAGCGGATCCGCGAATTGACCGCCGATCAACCCGGCGCGGACGGCAGCGATTCCGAACCGAAGAAAGGACCGCAGATCAGCTTTGGCAAATCCCCCTGGGACAAGGAAAGCAACCCGATCGCCATCGGCTGGCTGCCGGATTCGACCAACGCTTTCCTCAACGACCGCGTCGAACGCATGCAGCAGAATGTCGGTCGCATCCAGGACGACCCCAACCTGCTCAAGGACGGCATCTTCGGCCTGCTGCCGCAGGTGCTTTTCGTAATGCTGCCGCTGTTCGCGGTGTTGCTGAAAATCGCCTACGTGTTCAAGCGGCGGCTGTACATGGAACATCTGATCGTCGCCCTGCACAGCCATGCCTTCCTGGCCCTTTCGATCATCCTGCTGCTGCTGTTGTCCTGGCTGCGAGCGCGGATTGACCCCGATGGATTCCCCGACAGCATGCTGGGCTGGACCGAACTGCTGCTGTGGCTGTGGATGCCGCTGTACCTGCTGCTGACGCAAAAGCGCGTGTACCGGCAGGGCTGGATCATGACCCTGCTGAAATACGCCGTACTCGGCGTGGTCTATCTGATCCTGCTGAGCTTCGCGCTGATGCTGGCCTCGCTGCTGTCGCTGGCGACGATCTGACCGGGGACAGGCTGATGAACGACACCGCCATCGAGTACGAAGTCACGCTGGAGGTAGACGACGGAATCGCCGACGATTTCCTCGCATGGCTGCGCGGACACGTCGCCGAAATGCTCGCCCTGTCCGGCTTCACCAGCGCCACCCTGCTCTCGCTGGACATGGAGAGTGCCGATCACCGTGGATTCTGCGTGCGCTACCACCTGCACGACCGCGATGCGCTGGACGCCTACCTGCACGATCACGCGCCGCGGATGCGCGAGGACGGCCTGCGCCGCTTCGGCGATGCCTTCCGCGCCAGCCGGCGCATCCTTGTGTCGCTGGAAGACTAGGGCAACGCTGAACAAGTATCCACCGCCGTCACCGCACGCCCGTCGTGCGGATCGAGTGGCGTCGGCGAAGGCAGACTGGCCGTCTGTCGAGACGACGGCGCGCTGAGCCGTGCGACGGGCGTGCGGCCCCAACCGATTGATTTCAAATGACGGGGTGATGCCTCAATCGCCCACCAGCCGCGCCCCCGTCCTAGCCAAGGCAGCGAGCATTGCCATCGGACTGCGACACGACTGGCGAGCGATTGAGACATCATGCCGGTGGCGGATACTTGTTCAGCGTTGCCCT